>NZ_CAKKTK010000024.1:9337-56838 GCF_920656135.1 Frankia sp. Cppng1_Ct_nod
GATCATCGCCGTGGCGAGCATGGCGAGCCCCAGCCACTCCCGGTCAGCGTGGCGCAGGTTGTTCTCACCGACGCCGAGAGCAGGACGGTGCGCAACCCCCAGAACGATCACCGCCGCGGCGACCCCGGTCCCCAGCAGCACCCGCAACCGGGAGGAACCAGCGAACGCCGCGCCCCTGCGCCAGGAAAGAGGACGGGCGGGCTGGAGCTCAGGCGTCACCGTACCCATGGAAGCCTTTCACTATCGGCCCCGTCGAGGACCAGCGCGTCTTCCATCACGGTACCCACGTCCGGCGGACGGTTCGACCCGACCCGGCCCTGACCGCCCGGGGCGGACCGGCCGGTCAGGACGATGCTGTTCACCAAAATGGCAGGTTCCAAGCGGTTAGGCTGGCATGCGGACGGTCCGCCCGGGGCCCGCCCGGACCGGTAGCGGCGTCCACCGGTCACCTGCCACCGTGACAGAAAGGTCGTCGTGACCGACCGCTGGATCAACCTGGACGGCTGTTGCAACGCCCGCGACCTCGGGGACCTGCCCACGGTGGAGGGCGGGACGACCAGGCGTGGCCTGCTGATCCGCTGTGACACCGTCCAGCAGCTCACACGGAACGACATGCGCCTGCTGGTCGACGGGCTCGGTCTGCGCGCCGTGGTGGACCTGCGTACCCCGAAGGAGGCGGCGACCGAAGGCCGGGGGCTGCTCGCCACAACCGACGTCCCGTACCACAATGTGGCTTTCCTGCCTGACGTCTATCTGGTCCGGGGCGACCCCGGGCGCAAGGTGCTCATCGAACGGCTTTCCAAGCAGGGGCCGGCCGAGCACTACCTGGACTACCTGACCCGCCCCGGCAGCGAGGTCCCCACGGCCGTGCGGCTGCTGGCCCGGCCCGGGCAGCTGCCCGCGCTGTTCCACTGCGCGGCCGGCAAGGACCGCACCGGTGTCCTCGCCGCGCTCATCCTCGACATCGTCGGGGTCCGGCGCGAGGCGATCGTCGAGGACTACGCGGCCACCAACGAACGGCTGCCGCAGATCAAGGACCGGCTCAGCGCGCTGCCGACCTACGGTGCCAGTGCCCGCAGAGACATCGGCTGCCAGCCCGAGACGATGTGGGCGTTCTTCGAAACCCTGGACGAACGCTGGGGCGGCTCCGCCGGATGGGCCCGTAGCCACGGCATCACGGACGGGGAGCTGAACACCCTGCGCACAACGCTCCTCGACGGACAGATGTAGGTGGAAACCGCTGTGATCACAGCGGTTTCCACCTACACCCCGCTCATCCGAGGTGGCGGCGCACGACCCGGCGGGCGATCGCCCAGCGATGGGTCTCGGACGGCCCGTCGTAGATCCGGAACGGCCGCACCTCACGCAGGAACCGCGACAGCAGGATGTCTCCGGAGACGCCGAGGGAACCGCAGATCTGCAGCGAGCGGTCCACCACCCGCCACACCGCCTCGGCGGTGAAGGTCTTCGCGACCGCGGTCGACTGTGCCCCGGAACGGCCCTGGTCCAGCTCCCAGCACGCCTGCAGAGTCAGCGCGCGGGACGCTGCGATGTCGATCTCATTATCCGCGATCATTGCCTGGATCATGCCGAGTTCGGCCAGCCGGGACCCGAACAGCCGCCTGTCCGCCGCCCTCGCCACCGCGATGTCCTGGGCATGCCGGGCAATCCCCAGCCAGCGCATGCAGTGGGTGGTCCGCGCCGGGCCGAGGCGGACCTGGGCGTAGTCGAAGCCCTTGTCAACCTCACCGAGCACCGCCTCCTCCGACACGACGCAGCCGTCGAACACCATCTCGCAGTGCCCGCCATACAGGCTTTCGTCCAAGGTTTCGACGTGACGGACGATCTTCATCCCCGGGTTGTCCGCGTCCACAAGAAACATCGTCGCGCCACCGCGGTCACCCGGCTCACCCGAGGTGCGGGCCATGCAGATCGCGTAGGCTGCACCATCCGCGCCGGTGATGAACCACTTACGGCCATCGATCCGCCACCCGCCCGGAGCCTTCTCGGCCCGGGTGCGGAGCGATGACGGATCCGACCCCGCCCCCGGCGCCGGCTCCGTCATCGCGAAACAGGACCGGACCTCACCCGTGGCCAGCGGCCGTAGGTACCGCTCCTTCTGCTCGGCCGTCGCGATGGCCTCCAGCATGTGCATGTTGCCCTCGTCCGGCGCCGCGATGTTCAACGCCAACGGGCCGAACAACGAGTAGCCTGCCTCCTCGAACACCGGCGCACGTCCACGCATGTCCAGCCCGTGCCCGCCGTATTCCGGGGACACGTGCGGTACGAAGACCCCCGCGTCGCGGGCCGCCTGCTGTAACCGCACCCGCATCTCGTCACCGCCACGCGCGGTGACACCCCCGTACGCCTTCTCCTCGGGTACGACGACACCCCGCACGAACTCGGCGGTACGCTTGGCCAGTTCACTGACCGCCGGATCATGACTAAGATCGATCGGCACACGGACCTCCTTCGGACCGGCCCGCGTCGTCCAGGGGGGACACGCCAGGGACTGGCCGGCTACTACGTTCTTTTCCGCCAGCAAAGCAGGCTGGTCGGTGTATGCACAAGGCGTAGCGGTATTGAAGATCAAAAAGCGGGCGAGGGCTCGTCAACACTGTTGACTATCGAATATGACAGGTCAGCTCAGGTGGTAGATACGAGCGGCGTTGTCATGCAGGATCTTGCGCAGCGCGTCACCGGGAAGCCCGGCGAACGCCTCCATGATGAACAGGTCCGGTCGGATCGCCGCGCTCGCCGGGCCGGGCGACATGCTCGTCGGGTGCGGGAAGTCGGTCTCGAAGAGAAAGTTGTCAGCCCCGAGGAGTTCGATCGCCTGCCGGGCGGTCTCCCGCTCGAACCAGAAGCAGCCGAAGATCTGGCGCCGGAAGTACTCACTGGGCAGCAGGTCGTACTCGGGGTGTTCGAGCGGGACGCCGCAGTTCCTCCACTGCCAGTCCAGGGCGGCGAGGGCGTACGGCAGCCAGCCGATGCCACTCTCGACCGAGACGAAGTTCAGCCGCGGGAAGCGGTGGCAGATCCCGGCGCAGATGACGGTCGCGATGGCGCGGGCGTTGCCCATGAAGAAGGAGACCCCGACCGAGGCGTAGTTCGCGTGCATCCCGTTACCCGGGAAGTTCTTCTCGATCAGCGACAGGTCACCCGAGGCGATGTGGAAGTTGACCGGGACGCCCAGGTCCTGGGCGGTCGCCCAGATCGGGTCCCAGTGTGGATCACCGAGCAGCGGCAGGCCGAAGAACTCGGTCTCCTGGGCCATGATCACACCTTTGTGGCCCATCGCGACCGTCCGCTCGATCTCGGCGACGCTCGCCTGCAGGTCCCAGAAGGGCAGTGCGGCCATCGGCAGCAGACGGCGCGGATCAGCGCTCGCCCAGTCGGTCTGGTAGTCGTTGTATGCCTGGATGCAGCGCAGCATCAGCTCGGGATCCTTGAGCCCGAGGAACCTCCCGGTGCCGAATCCCGCCACGTTGGGGTACAGCACCTGGGCCCAGATCCCGTACTCGTCCATTTTGCGCAGCCGGTCGGGGGCGTTCCACAGCGCCGGGTCGACGTCCGCGAGCCGGCGGGGGTGCTTCGGCGGGAACTCGTCCCAACCGGCCATCGCCCCGCCTGCCGTGGCCGACAGGCGCGCGTCGCCGAAGTACCACGCCTCCTCCTGGAGGTCGTCGTCCCAGCGGACATGCGGGACCAGCTCACCCCACTTCGCCGTGGAGATACGCGAGGTCCACAGATCGGCGGGCTCGATCACATGGGTATCCGTGTCGATCACCCTGATACCGTCGATCACCGATGCCTCGGTCATGACACCGCTCCCCTCGCGGTCCTCGGGAGGGCACCGGAGGTCACGGCGGACACCCCGACCCACGCCCTGATGCAACGAACGTTATTTCTCATTCGGCGGTCACGACCGTGATCGCCCCCTCCGGGCACGAGCGGGCACCGAGCCGGGCCGTCTCCTCCCGGTCGGCGGCCACGACGAAGGTGACACCCCGTGGGAGGCAGAAGCCGTCGTCGTCCGCGTCGAACACCGCTGGGGCGAGCGAGTAGCAGCGACCGTGCCCGGTGCAGCGGGCGGGATCAACCATGATCTCCACTGTGAACCTCTCCTGGGTCGTCGGCTCGGCGGTCATGACCGCTCCCAGGCGAGAGGCAGTGCGACCAGCCCGGCCGAGCCGCCGCGCTCGACTACCGGCTCGTCTCCGGCGAGCCGGTAGTCCGGGATACGCCGGTGCCACTCCTGCAGCGCGACGGCCATCTCGGCGCGGGCGAGGTGGGAGCCGAGGCACCGGTGCGGCCCGGCGGCGAAGGAGATGTGCCGGTTGGCCGTACGGTCGAGATCGACCCGCTCGGGGTCCGGAAAGGTCCGAGGATCACGCATGGCCGCGCCCAGCGTCAGCAGCACCATGTCCCCCTTCTTCATCGGGCAACCGTGGAAGTCCACGTCACGGGTGACCTTCCGGCCGTCCTGGATGATCGGAAACGCCCGCAGGAACTCCTCCACCGCCGTGGGCACCACGGCCGGTTCGGTCGCCACCCGCCGGCGGTGCTCCGGCGTTGTCGCGAGATGGTGGAAGGAGTAGCTCAGCTGGCTCTTGACGGTGTCCAGACCGGCAAGGACGAGTACGACGCACATCTGCAGGATCTCGTCGTCGCGCAACGGCCTGTCTTCGTAGCGCTCCGTCATGACATAGCTGACGAAGTCGGTCTCCGGGTCCCGCAGGGTCGCCCGCCGGTCCGCGACGACGCTGACGAAGTACTCCGTCATCGCCGTCATCGCCGTCATCGTCCGGGCCTGGCCCTCGGGATCGCTGAAGGCGTCAAAAATCGTGTCCACCCACTCGACGAACAACATGTCGTCGTCCTCGGGCAGACCCATGATCGACAGAAAGACCCGGGTTGGGTACACCGCCGCGAAGTCGGCCACGAACTCGCAGCCACCCCGGTCAAGAAAGGTGTCGATGGTCCGGTTGCACAGTTCGCGCATCCGGGGGGTCGTGCCGGTGACCGTACGGGGTGAGAAGGGCCGGTTGAGGATCTGGCGGTACCGGCTGTGCTCGGGTGGGGCGACATTCGTCGGAATCCAGCGGTAGCCCGGGTTCGGATCCAGGACGATCACCGAATCACTGCCGAAGATCTCGGGGGTCTGATACGCCTCCCGGCACTCCTCATAACGGGTGAGCATCCAGAAACCGGTCCCGAAACTGTTCCAGTAGACGGGGGAGGCCTCTCGCAGCTCCGCCATCTCCCGGACGGCGCTCAGCACCGGCCGCGGGGACATGATGTCGTAGTTGATCACCGGGCAGCTGCCGGCGGGTGGCGTGCCGCCCACCGTGGATGCGGGCATGGCCGCAGGCGTGGATGCGGGCGTGGCCGCGGACGCCGACATCAGCCGATCGCCTGGCTCTGGTCGAAGGTCCGGATCTCGACCCAGCCGACCTCGAGTTCGATCTGGGTGATGACCCAGCCGTCGCCGTCCCGACGCAGCAGGTTGCGGTAACGGCTGGACATCTGCATGACCTGGTCGGGGTCGTCGGCGGCGACCTGGTGGGAGGTGAGGTAGGCGAGCGCCGACGCCTGGTCGCCCTCGATGTCGACGTGGTAGACGGACAGCAGGTGGTGCTGGAAACCGCGGTCCGCCGTCATCTTGTCGACCCACGCCACGATCGCGTCGGCGCCCTCGACCCACTCGTTCCACGTACCGCCCAGACAGAAACGCATCCGGGCGTCCTCGGCGAGGACCGTACGTAAGCCGACGAAGTCCTTCTGGTCGACCGTGGAACAGTAGCGGTAGAGCGTGTCACTCGCGTTGATGCGGTCGCGGGCGTCCTCGAACGTCCTCACGATGGTCATCCGTTCTCCTCCTGACATGGTGGAATCTGGTTGCGGTGGAATCTGGTCACGAACGCACTTCGGTCACGAACGCGCTTCGCTCCAGCCCTGCGAGAAGTCCTTGACCGAGATCTTCCATCCGCCGTCGGCACGGCGTAGCTCGTCGAAGTAGTTGCCGACGCTGACCACGACCGTTTCCGGGGCGTCCCTGAGGGTGATGTGCGCGGTTATGTGGCTGTGGGCCGTGGCCCGGTCGCCGTCGATCCCGACCCGGTACACCTTGCCCATGTGGTGCATGAACAGGGCCGGGGCACTGACGTTGATCAGCCATTCCACGACGGCGTCGCCGCCGTCGAGCCACTGCCCGCCCCAGTAACGCCCGCGGGCGTCGTCGGTGAACAGCGCGCGCACCGCGGTGAAGTTCCCGGCGTCGATGTGGGACCAGTAACGGTGCAAGGTCTCTTCCACCGCGAGCCGGTCGACGACGTCCGCCGCGGTGATGACGTTTGTGATGACGTTCATCGCGACACCTTCATCCAGGTGCTCTTGACCGTGGTGAACTCCCCGATCGACTCCTCGCCGAGGGTGCGGCCGTATCCGGACTGCTTCACCCCGCCGTAGGACACCGTCGGGTTCACCTCCTGGTAGGTGTTCACCCACACCGTCCCGGCGTGCAGCGCGCGCGACGCGCGGTGCGCCCGGGCGAGATCGGTCGTCCAGACCCCGGCGGCCAGCCCGAACTCGACCGCGTTCGCGATCTCGTACGCCTCCTCCTCGGTGTCGAACGGGATCACGGACATGACCGGGCCGAAGATCTCCTCCTGGGCGATCGTCATCTCGTTGCGCACCCCCGTGAAGACCGTCGGCTCGTGGAACCAGCCGATGTCACCGTGCCGGGATCCGCCCAGGACGAGCTGCGCGCCTTCGGCGACGCCGAGCGCGACATAACGCTGCACGCGTTCGAGCTGTGCCTCCGAGATCAGCGGACCGAGCTGGGACGACGGGTCGAAGCCCGGACCGATCGTCAGGTCCTTCGACGCACCGACCACGGCGTCGATGAAGGCGTCGTGCAGGGGGCGCTGCACGAGCAGGCGGGAGCCCGCCGTGCAGACCTGGCCCGAGCCACCCCAGACCGAGTACATCGCGCCCATCGCCGCCGGCTCCACCTCGGCGTCGGCGAAGACGATGAAGGGGCTCTTGCCTCCCAGCTCGAGGGTGACCCGCTTGAGCGTCGGGGCGGCCGCCGCCTGGATGATCCGCCCTGTCTCGGCCGAGCCGGTGAACGAGATCTTGTCGACACCCGGATGGGTCGCCAGGGCCGCCCCGGCGGACTCTCCGGTGCCCTGGACCACGTTGAGTACACCCGGTGGGATGCCGGCCTCGACGCAGAGCTGCCCGAGCAGGACGGCCGTCATCGGGGTCTGTTCAGCCGGCTTGAGTACGACCGAGTTACCGCAGGCGAGCGCCATGACGACACCGACGACGATCGCCGACGGGGCGTTCCAGGGAACGATGACCGCGCACACGCCCAGCGGCTCGCGGGTGGCGTAGACGGCCACGTCGCGCGGCACCCGCGGGATCGTCCCGGCAATCTTGGTCGGCCAGCCGGCGTAGTAGTCGGTGGCGTCGACCGCGAACTGCACGAGGAACCGGGAGTACATCTTGAGTACTCCCCCGTCCAGGACGTCGAGGTCGGTGAGGAGGGCGGCGTGCTCGGTCAGCAGCGCGGACAGCCGGCGCAGCCGCCGCTCCTGCTCGAGCGGGGCGAGGAAGCGCCAGCGGCCGTCGTCGAAGGCGCGCCGGGCCGAGGCCACGGCCGCATCGACGTCCTCGGGGCCGCCGGCGGCCGCCCGCGCGACCTGAAGCCCGGTGGCCGGGTCGTGGACGGCGAAGGTCTCACCCGAGATCGAGGGGACGACCTTCCCCTCGATGACGTGCCCGAAGGTCGCGCTCGCAAGGTACCGCGCGCCCTCCTCCGACAGGGGGTAGTGCAGCGGGTCCACCAGCATGCTCGTCATCAACCGGCCACCTTCCACAAGGTCTTGCACTGGTCCTGGTAACCGACGGGTCCGCTGTTCTCACGGGCGGGCCGCGGCACGTTTCCGTCGACGCTCGCAGTCGAGGCTGGGGACAGATTCCTTATAACGAACTACCCTTGTCAAGGGCGATCAGTGATACACGTCACTGGCTAGAGAGCGAGCCGAGATGGACGATCATCTTCCCGACGTTGTCACCGCGGAGCATGGCCAGGAAGGTCGGCCAGGCGGCTTCGACACCGCCGTGGACAACCGTCTCGACATTGCGGACCGTGCCCTCGCGCAGCCAACGCGACATGTCACCGGCGAGGAAACGGACCTTCGCCGCAGAGCCTGCGCTGCCGATCACGCGGCAGCCCATGGCCTTGGCGATCTGGCCGGCCGTGGCGCCCACCGCACCGGCCGCGGCCACCTCCCGGACACGATCGGGGGCTTGCGGCTTTTCATCATGAGAAATACAGTTGGCTGCGCATCCGATCCCAGGGAGGCGGCACGATGGACGCTCAGCGGTCGTCGACGCGCCAGCGCAGGCCCCGGGCCCGGTGTGGGCCACTGACCGGCATCCGCGTGGCCGACTTCTGCTGGATGGGCGTCGGTTCCGTCGCCACCCGCATGCTCGCGGACTTCGGCGCCGAGGTCATCAAGATCGAGGACCGGACCCGCCTCGACATGCCACGCCGGCTGCCGTTCTACAAGAACGATCCCCGGTCGTTCGGGGAGGAGGATCCCAATCCCGATCCGGACAAGGGCGGGCTGTTCAACAACTACAGCCGCAACAAACTCGGCGTGACGATCAACATGCGGTCGGCCGAGGGCCGGGATCTGGCGGAACGCCTCATCGCGAAAAGCAGTGTGGTGACGGAGAATTTCGCCCCCGGCGTCATGAACCGCTGGAATCTGACCTACGAACGGCTGCGGCAACTATGCCCAGAGATCATCTACGCCCACATGAGCGGTTTCGGCCAAACCGGCCCGCACCACTCCTACCGCAGCTACGGGCCGGTGGTGCAGGCTGTCAGCGGGTTGTCCTTCATCAGCGGTCTGCCCGACCGGGAGCCTTCGGGCTGGGGCCTGTCCTACATGGACAACCAGGCCGCCTACTACAACAGCGCGGCACTGCTCATGGCGATCATGCATCGCAACGCGACGGGGAAGGGCGCGGAAATCGACGTCTCCGCCGTGGAGGTCGGCGTCTGCCTGCTCGGTCCCGACCTGCTTGACGTCACCGTGAACGCGCGACCGACCCGCCGGCCGGGTTTCCCCCTGGGTAACCGGCTGGAGCACCCACCGGCCGCCCCGCACGGGGTGTACCCCTGTGCCGGTGAGGACCGGTGGGTGGCCGTCGCGGTCTTCGACGACACCGACTGGCAACGTCTGGTGACCGCCCTCGACAGCCCCGACTGGGCCGCGGACCCACGTTTCGCCAGCCAGCAGGGCCGGTTCGCCCACTCCGACACCCTCGACGCCCACCTGACCGAATGGACGAGGCACCGGTCGCCGCACGAGGTCATGACGCTCCTGCAGGACAACGGTGTCTGCGCCGGTGCCGTCCAGGACGCGCACGACCTCAACGAGGTCGACCCGCAGCTCGCCCATCGTGGCATCTTCTTCGAGCTGGACCACCCGGTGATCGGCCCGGCGCGTTTCGAGGGGACGCCGGTGACCTTCTCCCACATCGAGCAGGACAACTGGCGGTCGGCCCCCCTGCTCGGTGAGGACAACTCCTACGTCTTCACCGAGATCCTCGGCCTGTCCGCCGACGAGACGGCTGACCTCGCCGCGGCGGGCGTGATCTGACATGACCGCTTCCCCGACCGAAGCGGCCTGTTCCCCGGCGCTCCCCTACTCGGGGTTGACGGTCGTCGAGTGGGCGGATGACCCCGCGGGTGAGTACACCGGGAAGCTGCTCGCGGATCTGGGTGCCGACGTCGTCAAGGTCGAACCGCCCCAGGGGTCACCAACGCGGCAGGTCGGTCCCTTCGCCCACGGCGTCGTCAGCGCCGACACGAGCCTGACGTTCTGGTACTACAACCTCGGCAAGCGCAGCGTCGTCCTCGACAGGTCGCAATCGGGCCGGGCATCGTTGCACCACCTGCTCGCCGGCGCGGACGTCCTGCTCAGCACCCTGCGACCAGGCGGGATCGCCGCGGCCGGCCTGGACTACCCCCGGCTGCTGGCCGAGCACCCGCGGCTGGTCATCCTGTCGGTCACCCCGTTCGGGCTGAACGGCCCGTGGGCGGACTACCGCACGTCCGACCTGGTCGGGCTCGCCGCCGGCGGCCCCCTGGCGAGCTGCGGTTACGACGACCACACCATCCCGCCCATCCGGCCCGGCGGCAACCAGGGCTACCACACCGCGGCGAGCTTCGCGCACTGCGGTCTGCTGCTGGCCCTGCTCGACCGGCAGCGCACCGGCGCCGGGCAGCTGGTGGACGTGTCCATGCACGAGTCCCTCGCCGTCAGCGGGGAACTGGCGAATCCGTACTGGTTCTATCCGCGGGTCCTCGTGCAGCGCCAGACCTGCCGGCACGCGCAGCCCGTGCCGACCCAGCCGGCGCTGTTCCGCTGCGCGGACGGCCGATGGATCTACTTCGCGCTCATCCTCGCCGACCAGAAGCCGTGGGAGGCGCTGGTCGCCTGGATGGAAAGCGTCGGAGTGGCCGCGGACCTGACCGATGCCGCATACCGCGGCCTGGCGCACCGCCAGCGGAACTTCCAGCACATCCAGGAACTCATCGAATGCCTGTTCCTCCTGCTAGACTCCGCAACGGCCTACCACGAGGGGCAGCGGCGGGGGCTGCCGATCGGGCCGGTCAACGCCCCCGAGGACGTCCTCGACGACGAGCACCTGCGGGCGAGGGACTTTTTCGCCACGATCGAACTCGACAGCGGCGTCAGCGCGCCGGTTCCGACGAGCCCCTACCGGTTCTCATCCTTCCCAACCATGGCGCCGACGCGGGCGCCGAGACTGGGCGAACACACCAGGCAGGTATTCATCGACAAGGAGGCGGACCTGTGACAAGGACACGGCCGGTGGACGACGGCCTGTTCGTCGAGGGCGATGACGGGCCGAGCCTCCTCGCGAGCAGCTGCCGGGCCTGCGGGACGACGACCTTTCCCCGCCAGCAGTCCTGCCCGAAATGTACGCGGATGGACATGGAGGACCGCCTTCTCCCCCGCCGCGGCACGCTGTGGTCCTTCACCGTGCAGGGTTTCCGTCCCAAATCGCCCTACGCCGGTCCGAAGGATTTCACACCCTACGGCGTGGGATACGTGGAGCTGCCCGGTGCGGTCATCGTCGAAGCCATCCTGACCGGGAACGACCCGCAGCGGCTGCGGATCGGGGATCCGATGGAGCTGGTTGTGGTGCCCTTCCGGGAGGACGACGACGGCACCCAGGTCCTCACCTACGCGTTCTCCCCCGTGCAGTCCGCCTGACCGGCAGCGAAAATCAGACAAACGGAAATCAGACAGCGGAAATTTCAGACCACGAACGCGGGTAGCCACAAGTAACCGCAGAGGAGTACGCCGTGGATGTCGCCATCGTGGGCATCGGGATCCATCCTTTCGGGCGGCACGAAGGGGTCAGCGGACGGGCGCAGGGGGCCTATGCGGCCCGGGCGGCGTTAAAGGACGCGGGCCTGGAATGGGCCGACATCCAGTTCGCCTTCGGCGGCAGCCACGCCGCGGGGACCGCGGACTCGCTCGTCTCGGAGCTGGGGCTGACCGGTATCCCGTTCATCAACGTGTCCAACGGGTGCGCGACGGGTGGCAGCGCCCTGCTCAGCGCCGACAACGCCATCCGGTCGGGCGCGTACGAGCTCGGCATGGTGATCGGCTTTGACAAGCATCCGCGGGGCGCGTTCAACGCCGACCCAGCCGCGGTCGGCCTCCCAGCGTGGTACGGCGAGACCGGACTCATGCTGACCACCCAGTTCTTCGGGATGAAGGCACAGCGCTACCTGCACACCCACGGCATCAGTACGTCGATGCTGGCGAAAGTGGCGGCCAAGGCCTATCACAACGGCTCGTTGAACCCCCACGCGTGGCGGCGCGTCCCCCTCACCGAGGAAGAGATCCTGTCGTCGGCCATGCTGAGCCATCCGTTGACGCAGTACATGTTCTGCTCGCCGGGGGAAGGCGGAGTCGCGCTCGTGCTGTGCCGGGCGGACCGCGCGCGTAGGTACACCGACACACCGGTGTACCTACGGTCCGCGGTGCTGCGTACGCGCCGCTTCGGCTCGTTCGAGGTGTTCAGCCCGTGGCTGGCGCTGGAACGCGCGGACAGCCCGAGCGTGGACGCGGCCCGGGCGGCGTTCGAACTGGCCGGGGTGGCCCCCGGCGATGTCGACGTCGCGCAGGTCCAGGACACCGAGGCCGGCGCGGAGATCTGCCATATGGCCGAATGTGGCCTGTGCGAAGACGGTGAGCAGGAGAAGCTGCTGCGCACGGGCGCGACCGGCATCGGCGGCAGTCTCCCGGTCAACACCGACGGTGGCTGCATCGCGAACGGAGAACCCATCGGTGCCTCCGCTCTGCGCCAGGTGTACGAGAACGTGCTGCAACTGCGCGGGGCCGCGGCCGGGCGACAGGTACCCGCAGACCCGACGGTGGCGTTCAGCCACGTCTACGGCGCGCCGGGGGTCAGCGCCTGCGCCGTCCTGACCCGCTAAGCCCCCAATTTCCGCTTCGCGAAAATTCGGGGACCCCGAGCTCGGGGGCGGGCCACCGCCCAGGGTTTGCAGATCACCTCCGGCGATCCGCAAACGGAAAAGACCACCAGGCAGAACAACTTCGCGAAAATTCGGGGACCCCGAGCTCGGGGGCGGGCCACCGCCCAGGGTTTGCAGATCACCTCCGGCGATCCGCAAACGGAAAAGACCACCAGGCAGAACAACTTCGCGAAAATTCGGGGACCCCGAGCTCGGGGGCGGGCCGGATCCCGTCAGATCCCGAAGCTGTCCGCGGCCCGGGCGAGGCACTGCCGCTTCTCCGCCACGTCGGCCCCGCGCCACACCTGATCGGCCCACACGACCAGGTGTGGTGATCCCCTCGGCGGCGTAGCGGCGCAACAGTTGCGGATCCCGGCCTTCCAACCGGAAATAGCAGGGAATCATCGCGCGCCCGTACTGTGCGCACAGTGCCGCGAGCTGGTCGCGCAGCCGTACCGCGTCGGAGAAGGACGGCGTGCCGGAGCTGAACCACGCGTCCCCGAGCCGGGCCGCACGGCGCAGCGCCCTGTCGGTGTTGCCCCCGAGGACGAGGGGGACCGCGGCGGGCCGGGCGGTCACCTGGATCTTGCCGGTCGTGAAGTGGGTGCCCCGATGTTCGAAGGGTCCCCCGCTCCAGGCGGAGCGCAGGACCGCCAGGCTCTCCTCCAGGCGGGATCCACGTTCGTCGAACGCCACGTCGAGGGCGGCGAACTCCTCGCGCAGCCAACCGGCTCCGACCCCGAGCATGAACCTGCCGGCAGCGATCTCCTGCGTGGTGCAGGCGGCACGGGCGGTCAGAAGCGGGTGACGTAACGGCAGGATGTAGATGCCGGTCGCGAGCTTCACCCTTGTCGTGAGCGCCGCGGCGGCGCTCAGCGCCGACCACGGGTCCAGCAGCTCCGTGGACGGGTCGATAATCGGCCGGGTGTGATGTTGGTGGGCCGTTTCGCCTTGGGTGGGATGCTCGCTGGAGTAGTCGTACGGCAGGACGAGATGCTCTCCGAGCCAGAGTGCGTCGAAGCCGAGTTCGTCGGCCGCGACCGCGAGGTCCAGTAGATCACGCACACCCATGTCGTACACCGACAGGCCGATCCGCATCCTCGGCTCCTTATTCCGGCTTCCACTGCGGCACGACGACGCCGTCCCCGGTGCCGTCGTCGGTGCCGTCGTCGAACGTTTCGAACCAGACCCGCATTCGCTGCCCTGGGGTGAGGCGCGGACTTCCGGACAGGTAGCCCATCAACCGGGCCGCCGGGACGTCGTCGAGCTCCACGAGGACAACGCAGTAGGGCACCGGGTAGGCCGGGTGGACCTGATGCTCGACCACGGTCCACGAGTACAGCCGCCCCGTACCGGCAACCGGCTGCCACCGGCCCTCCCAACCGCCACAGTGACGGCAGTAGGCCCGCGGCAGGTGGAGCACGGCGTCGCAGCCGTCGCACATCCGGATGACCAGTTCATGCCGGCGGGCGGCCTCGAAGAAGCCGCCGGTGTCACGGTCGTCGTCGACAGGGGCGAGGCGGGCGGCCCCGCGCGTCACGCCGTCCATCGGGCTTCCGGCCCATCAGGCGGACGGTCCATCAGGCGGCCGTCAGGACGAGGGCGCTGCCGGGCGGCAGCGGTGTCGAGGTGACCAGGCACACCTCGGCGCCGGGCACCTGGGAGGTGGACTCGCCACGGATCTGGCGGACCCCTTCGAGGATGTGGTTCATGCCGTGGATGTAGCCCTCCGAAAGATGGCCGCCGCCGGTGTTGATCGGGATGCGGCCCCCCAGATCGATCCCGCCTGTGGCGACGAACGGCCCGGCCTCGCCCTTCTCGCAGAACCCCCAGTCCTCCAGCTGGAGCAGCACGGTGATCGTGAAACAGTCGTAGATCTGGGCGACGTCGATGTCGTCGGGGCCGAGGCCCGCCCGGCGGTACAGGGTCCGGGCGACCGACCGGGCGGGCAACTCGATGATCGACTCCCGCATCAGGACCGGGAACTGGATGCCGGGCTGGGGGCCGGGGATAGCACCCTGGGCAACGGCACGGATGAGGACGGGCGGCCGCCGGCAGTCCCGCGCACGCGGGGTGCTGGTCACGACGACGGCGCAGGCCCCATCGGTTTCCAGGCAGAAGTCGAACAGCCGCAACGGATCGGAGATCATCCGGGCCGACAGGTAGTCGTCCATGGTGAGGGTGCGCGCGTGCATCTGCGCCGCGGGATTGGCGTTCGCCCGTGCCCGGCAGGTGAGCGCGATGTGGCCGAGGTCCTCCGCCCGGGTACCGTACTCGATCATGTGACGCCGGGCCATGATGGCGAAGATCTGACCGGGGGTGAGAAGCCCGTAGGGCGCGAAGAACTCGTCGTAGCTGCCCGCGCCGCCCACCCTCGGATCGGCGGCGGCGGACAGGCCGAAGCGGCGCCCGGAACGGCCGTTGAGCTCGCGGAAGACCAGGACGGCGGTCGCCTGGCCGGACAGGATCGCGCCGACCGCCTGCCCCACCATGGCGCAGGGGGCCACCCCACCCGGCCCGACCTCGGACCAGTAGGTGAGGTTGTCGATGCCGAGGGAGTCGGCGAGGTCGCTGTGCAGCACGGTGTCCATGTCGCAGCGGACGACGCCGTCGATGTCGGCGGGTGAGAGCCCGGCGTCGTCGAGGGCGGCGAGCGCGGCCTGGGTTGCCAGGGTGAGATCGCTGCGCCCGGAGTCGCGTGAGTAGTCGGTGGCGCCGATGCCCACGATCGCGCAGCGATCGCGGTGTCCGAGCGTGTCCTGGTCGCTCATGGCCCGCTGTCCGTCCCCCCCCGGAGGTGGCACGGGGGAACCCACCCGGCCCGCTGGCGAACGATGGAGTAACGATGGAATTGCGGACTCTATCATCATGATGAATTCGATACCAGCGCCCGGCCTTGGAGTACCGGCGGCGGGGTACCGGATCAGGCCGCGATGGTTACCGCCACTCGATGAAGTCGTCCATCCGGGCGCCGAAGCGCTCACGGCTGTACTTCGCGATGCCCTGGATATGGTCCTCCATGAGGCTGCGGGCCTGGTTGGCGTGACCGGCCAGGATGGCCCTGGCCAGCTTCAGGTGATCGTCGGCGATCAGGCCATGCATCACCCGGGGGTCGTCGGTGACGGCGACGTGGTGGGCCACGATCCGACCCATGGTCTGCATGGCCAGTTCGAGCACGCGGTTGCGGGCCAGCGAGGCTATCGCGATGTGGAATCCGCCGTGTTCCCGGACGAATTTCTCCAGTTCCTCTTCTTCGTGCGCCCCGTCCCCGTCGAGGTAGGGCGCCATCGCGGCGGCGCGCGCAGCCCTGTCCGGGTTGCGGGCGGCCCGGTCGACCAGGACGCACTCGGCCAGCACCCACGCCTCGAAGAGCTCGCTGTAGGTGGCTCCGGCCAGGTGGAAGTACAGCGTGGAGATACGCCCGAGGTTCGACGGGTCGACGGTACCGACCACCGGACCACCGCCCGGCCCACGGCGGATGGAGATCAGACCCTGCACCTCCAGGAGACGAAGGCCTTCGCGCAGCGACTCGCGGCTCACCCCGTACTGCTCGAGCATCGCCGCCTCCGACGGCAGGCCATCGCCGGGTTGCAGTCCGCGAGCGATGATGTCGTGCACCACGTCACGTGCCACGGTCTCCGACGTTTTGAGGCGTCGAGTCACCCCGTCACTCGACGCAATCGCGATACAGCCGCGCCGAGGCGCCGCGGCCGGCACGCGCCGACGTGGGTCCGCTGCTCCGGTCGGCGCAGGCAACGGCTCTCGGCGGGGACTGCTCGGCATGAGCCGAGGGTACCGCCGGGTTCAGTTGGTCCTGATGAATCTCATCGGTCCGGCTTCTTTCGCACCGCCCTGCGGACGGGCGGGGCGGTGACGCCGTCTTCGGCCCGGGTGGCTCACCCCGTGACGTTCCCCAGGATCCGCAGGGCACGCCGGGCAAGCATCCCGATGTTGTCCCCGCGGCTGGCCATGCGTTCATCCGTGCTCTCCCCACGTACGTAGCGTTGGTGGAGCTGCTGGCAGACCACACTCGTCCTCCAGCAGGCGAACGCCTCGTACCAGGCGACGTGTGACAGGTCGGCACCGGTGCGCGCCGCGTACCGGTGCGCGACCTGCGTCCGGGTGGGCAGTCCCAGATTCTGCAGACCCGGCACGTGCAACGCATGGTCATCCGCGGTGTCCGACGGGTCGGGCCAGTAGTTGAGTAGCGTCCCGACGTCCGCAAGCGGGTCGCCGAGCGTCGCCATGTCCCAGTCGAAGACCGACACCACCCGCTCAGGTGCACCCGGTGAGAACTGGCAGTTGTCAATCTTGAAGTCGTTGTGCATGATCGCGGATGTCTGCGAGGTCGGCAGCGTGCGCTCCAGGCGGCGGCCCGCTTCGGTCATCTGCGCGTCGAACGCGGGCGTGGCCACGAGTTCCCAGCGACGGCGCCATCCCGACAGCTGGCGCGCGAGGTATCCGTCGGGCCGGCCGAGATCACCGAGGCCGCAGCTCGCCGGATCGACGAGATGCAGGTCGGCGAGGGCGTCGACGGTGGCGAAGCCGACGCTGCGGGCCGCGTCGTGCGGGTTGCGGTCGTGCGGGTTGCGCAGCGACGGCGGCAGCACCCCCCAGACCACCACCCCGGTGCGGTACTCGACGATCACGAAGTCGCTGCCCACGATGTCGTGGTCGTCGCAGAAAACGTAGGCCCGCGGAGCGCGGTCGTACTCCCGCCACAGACGGGACAGCACCCGGTACTCACGGCGCATGTCGTGGGCACCCGGAGCGATCGCGCCGAACGGGGGCCGGCGCAGCACGAGACGGGTGTGACCGAACGACAGTAGATAGGTGAGGTTCGCCGAACCGTTCGGGAACTGCCGCACCGACAGGTCGCCCGCGACCTCCAGCCCCCGCTCGGCCAGGCGCGCCAGCAGGTACCCGGCCAGCCGCCGCCACGGAAGGTCCTCGCCGGGCCGGACCGGCGCCAGCTCGGGCGGATCTTCGGACATCCAGGGCTCGGCACTCATCATCCCCGGCCTTCCTGATAGTCACGTGCCCGGTGTCGCGTGCGCCGCGCCGGGTGCCCGCCGCGGTGGCAGCATGTGCGGAGAGCCTGGCACAAGCCCCGTTGCACCTGTCGTTCAAAGACCTTAACCTCATGACGAATCTTGATGTGACGAATCCGACAACCTCGAGGGAGATCCATGGGCGCGGAAACTGCTGACGAGGATCTCGAGGCCTTCCGGGGCAGGGTACGTGCCTGGCTCGCCGACCACGCGGGCCCGCGGGTCGCCACGGGCGAGTGTCAGCAGGAGGCCTGGGGGCACGGATCAGACGATGTGTCGGTCTTTCACAACCTGTCGTTCGAGGACGAGAAGGCGCTGATCGATCGGGCGGCGGCCTGGCAGCGGCAGAAGTTCAACGCCGGCTTCGGCGCGATCGCCTGGGCGCCGGAGGACGGCGGTGCGGGGCTCGGGTCCGAGTTCGCCGAGGTGTTCGCCCAGGAGGAATCACTCTTCGAGATTCCGTCGAGTCACGAGCTGATGCTGGTGACACTGCACCTCATCGCCCCGACGATCGGGCTCGTCGGCACGCCCGGCCAGCGTGACCGGTTCGTGCGCCGCTTCCTGCGCGCCGAGGAGTTGTGCTGCCAGTTGTTCTCCGAACCGGGCGCCGGCTCCGACCTCGCCGCCCTGGCCACCCGCGCGGTTCCCGACGGTGACAGCTGGGTGGTCAACGGGCAGAAGGTCTGGAGCTCCGGGGCCCAGTTCGCCGGCTGGGGCATGCTCATCGCGCGGACGGACCCGGACGTCGCGAAACACGCGGGCCTCACCACGTTCATGGTCGCCCTGGACTCCCCCGGGGTGACCGTCCGACCGCTGCGCCAGATGTCGGGCGGTACGTCGTTCAACGAGGTCTTCCTCGACGACGTCCGGGTCCCCGACTCCATGCGTCTCGGCGAGGTGGGCGGAGGCTGGAAAACGACCCTGACGACCCTCGGGTTCGAACGTGAGGTCAGCAGCGCGTCGAGCCGGGTCGGCGGCGGCTTCCGGCAGCTCGTGGCACTGGCCCGGCGGCTGGGTCGCACGAACGATCCGCTGGTCCGCCAGAAGCTCGCCGACGTGTTCATCAACGAGCGGCTCGCACGGGTGGCGGCGGCGCGGGACGAGCAGTCCCGGCAGGCCGGCCGGGCACCGGGGCCGGAGGGCTCCCTGCGCAAGCTGCGCTGGGTGGCGGGCTTGGAACTGGCGTCGCAGGCGGCCGGTCTGCTGCTCGGCCCGCGGCTGACGGCGGACACCGGCGAGTGGGGCACGTTCTGCTGGAGCGCCCACGTCCTGGGCGCTGCAGGTTACCGGATCGCGGGCGGTTCGGATGAGATCCAACGCAACATCATCGCCGAGCGGATCCTCGGGCTGCCGGGCGAGCCGCGGACCGACCGGGGCAGGCCTTGGCGGGACATCCCGCACTGACCGTTGGAGGGTCCGACCGTGGAGGGAGTGCAGGTGCGCCAGAGCGATGATCCCGGGTACGACGGCCCGCTCCAGGGCAAGGTGGCGCTCGTGACGGGCGGGAGCCGTGGCCTCGGCCGGGAGATGGTGCTCGCGTTCGCCGCGGCCGGCGCGGACGTCGTTATCACCAGCCGGAAGGCCTCCGGCTGCGCGGAGCTCGCCGAGGAGGTCCGCCGCACCACCGGCCGCAGGGCGTTGCCCTACCCGGCGCATGTCGGTGACTGGGCCGGCCTCACCCGCCTGGTGGACGCCGTCCACGACGAGTTCGGCCACCTCGACGTGCTGGTCAACAACGCCGGTATCGCCCCACGCTACCCGAGTCTGGCCGAGGTGACCGAGGAGCTGTTCGACAAGGTCATCGCTGTCAACCTCAAGGGGCCGTTCCGGCTCACCGCGCTCGTCGGTGCCCGCATGGCCCGCGCAGGGGGCGGTTCGATCATCAACATCAGCAGTGTCGCGGCGGTGCGACCGACACCGGGCGACCTGCCCTACGCGGCGGCCAAAGCGGGGTTGAACGTGCTGACCGCCGGCTTCGCCCAGGCCTTCGGGCCGACGGTCCGGGTCAACACGATCATGGCGGGGCCGTTCTTCACCGACATCAGTAAGGCCTGGGACATGCCGGCCTTCGAGGCGATGGCGAGCAGATTCCCCTTGGGTAGGGGGGGTGACCCGCGCGAGATCGTCGGCGCGGCCCTGTACTTCGCCGGGCCCGCGTCGAGTTTCACCTCCGGCGCGCTGCTGGCCGTCGACGGCGGGCAGGCGGTCGTCCCCTACAGCGCGCCGGCCGACGGGGCGGGCTGACCGGGCTCGGACCCGGCCGCGGCCGCGGTTGCCTGTGCCCGCCGGCTGCGCCGGGTCTGGGCGACCTGCCGGCTCGCCAGGGCGACGGCGATCAGTAGTGCCGAGCCCTGGAACAGCGGCTGGATCCAGAAGGTGCCGGGCCCGAAGGCCAGTTGCAAGCCCTTGACACCGAACGCGAGCGCGAAATATGCGATCAGCGTGCCCCACACGTTGGGCCGCCGGGAGAACTGCGATGCCCCGAAGAACACCGCTGCCAGCGCGGGGAACAGCAGACCCGGACCAGCGTCCGCGGTGTAGGCACCGACCCGCATCGCATAGATGACGCCGGCGATCCCGGCCACCCCGCCGGAGGCGATGAGCGAGCCGTAGACGAGCCGGTCCGTCGACAGACCGGCCAGACGCGCGGCCTGCGGGTTACTGCCGACCGCGAACAGGTAACGCCCGACCGGGGTGTGCTCCAGAACGAACCACAGGATGACCGCCAGCGCCAGGAGGTAGAGCACGACCACCGGAACACCCAGCAGGTTCGTGCTGCCGAGCGTCGCGAACCGGTCGGAGAACGCGCCGGTGATCTGGCGGTTGTCGGAGACCTTCAGCCCCACGGCGGTGAGTACCTGGCTCACGCCGAGGGTGGCTATCAGCGAGTTGACCCGGAACCGCACCACCAGGACGCCGCTGACCAGGCCGACCAGGCAACACAACAGCACAGCGCCGACGCAGACGAGGGCGATCGGGACGTCGGTGTTGGCCGCGAACCAGTTGATCATGACCAGCGACAGGCCCACCATCAGCCCTGGTGACGCGATCATCATCATGGGCACCGGTGGTATCGGTATGAATGCGGTGCAGGGCGATCGCGTCGGAGCCACCCGGGTCATCGCGGTCGATCCAGTCCCCTTCAAACGCCGACTCGCCCTGAAGCTGGGAGCGACCGACGCGTTCGCCGACGATCTCCGGTGCAACGGGCACCGACCATCGGACCAAGACGGCCGGGGCCCGTTGCCCCACGGGAGAAACGGGTCTACGCGTTACTCCCGGGTTCCGGTTCTCATGGCGACTCCTGCCGATGCCCGGACCAGTGCCCCCACCAACCCTCGTGCGGGGCGCCCGGGACCGGAACCCCGTCCGTGCCGGAAGTCGGCCCGGACGGTTGCGCCGTCGGCGGGGATGCCGGGTTAGCACTCACACTTCCCGCAGCACTTCCCGCAGCACTTCCCGAAGCACTTCCCGAAGCACTTCCCGAAGTGGCTGCGGCAGCGTCACCCCGTGCAAGATACTGGCGATAGGCGCCATTCGTGTAGGTACTCCACGCGCCTATCCCCTGAATGTCGCATACGTGCTTGGCCGCCCACGCGTTGGTTGCGGGATCGTACAGGTCCCGGTCCCCCACCCAGCTCGCATGGGCCCGCATATTGATCTGCCACAGTCCGCGGGAGTCCTCGCCGTTCGAGTTGTGCGAAGTCGGGTTGCCGCCGGACTCCGCCAGCGCCACCGCCACCCAGGTACCAAGCGGCGCCCCGCTGCAGCCAGAAAGTCCGGCGTTCATTCCGACACTGGCGATCGTAGCGTCGGAAACCTGGGTCGGAGCAGGGGTACTCGCGCTGGCCGGGCTTGCGCTTAGCATCATTCCGGCCGTCGTGCCGATGACCCCGACAGCGGCGATCATCGCGCCGCGATTGTGCGGGGTCTGCTTCCGGTGTCTTCCCTTGGACATTGTTGAACATCTCACTCACGGTGTCGTTTGAGCAGCTCGAACGCTCGGTGGATTCAAGACCGGTACGCCTTTCCGGCGACACCTTTCCTGACGGGCAAATATCAAGGAAAGGTCAGAATGCGCCGTACCGGTTCACCCGATGCGACCGACAAGATAGTGGGAGGAATAGATTTTCTGAAGCCTGACGACCGTCCCGCTGTGGGGAGCGGCCCATATCATGTCGTTCCCGGCGTAGATCCCCACGTGATAGATGTTTCCGGGAGAACCGAAAAAGATGAGGTCACCGGGCTGCTTCGCGCCCTGAGACACCTTCTGCGCGGCCGCGTACTGGGCATCGGTCACCCGTGGGATATTGCGGCCCAGCTGCTTGTAGACGTACTGGACGAGACCGGAACAGTCGAATGCGTTCGGCCCCTGGGCGCCCCACATGTACGGCTTGCCCGCCTGCTTGGAGGCCAGATAGACGATCTTCGCACCCAGGCTGCTGGCGGACGCCGACGAACCGGCCGGATCGGTGGCGGTGGCGGTGGCGGTGGCGGACCCACTTCCCGCCGCCGAGGACGGAGATGCCGAGGATGAAGGCGAGGCCACGGCGGGCTCCGGCGCGGAGACCCCCGCCGCCTGTGCGCCACCACCTGCCCAGGTCGCCGCGGTGACGCCGCTGGAGTCGCCCGTGGTGTCGGCCGCCTGGTCGTTGGCCCAGGCCGGGGCCGAAAGACCGGTGAGGGCAACGGTCCCGGTGACCGCGGCAGCGACCGCCACCCGCGCGGACACTCGTCCAAATGTGTAACTGGTGGTCGGCGCGCGGTGACGACCGCGTCCGGAACGCGTCGTATCGGCCGAGTCCGAACACGCCTGATATGCAGGCAAGGTTGGTCCTTCCCGTACGCCTGCGAGGTTAGCTGTCGGGTTCGGGCCGGGAAGCCCGGTCGGCGCGCGGGGATGCGCGGCCGACTTCACCCCAAGGACGTCGCCGTGGCGGCGGCGTCCGGCGGAAGATGGTTCCCCCGCTTCTGCCCTGGCGACTGCTAGAGGGACACCGGACCGTGGGCAGAACTCGGCGTGCAGTCCGGTGCTGCTGAGAGCTCGGCCACGGTAGCGAACTACACGCTGTGACCGCAAGTCCCAGTTCTACGGGATTATCGGCGCATATTGGCTACTGTACGTGTCGGTTATCCTGTCCTCGCTGCCGTCGCCATCAAGATCACAAAGGTTGGACTGAGGCAGGATGCGGTCTGCCCGGATCCCGGTATCACGGAGCCCGGTATCACGGATCCCGGTATCACGGATGCGGATGCGGATACCTCATGCCATCGGGTCGCCACTACGTGACATGCTGACGCTTGAGCGAGCCGTAGCATGATATGGACCGGTGTCGGGGGTACCAGCATGACCGTCCAGATCGACCATGTGATCGTCCTGGTTCTGGAGAACCGGTCGTTCGACCATCTGCTCGGATACCTACCGAGCGACGATCCCGACTTCGAAGGCCTGACCCGCGGCGGCCCATATGAGAACCCCGGGTGGAACGGCGGCCCGGCACAGGCCGCATCCCCGACCGGTAAACACGTCCTGCCCGTCGACCCGGACCACTCCCATGACGCGGTCATGCTGCAACTGGGCGTCTCGGGCCGGCGCCGGACACCGACCAACCAGGGCTTCATCGACAGCTACGAACGCAAGGGCAGAGGGCTTTCCGCACCGGCCTTCGACGGCCTGCTCGCGCCCGCGTGGAATCTGTTGCAGCGCGACAAGCCCGCCAACACGGTCAGCGGTCGAGGACCTCTGATCATGCACTGCCAGCCGCCGGGCAACATTCCCGTACTCGCCACGCTGGCACAGTCCTTCGGAGTCTGCAGCAGATGGTTCGCGTCCGTGCCCGGGGAGACGTGGCCCAACCGCAATTTCCTGCATGCGGCGACCTCGGATGGGACAACCAACATCGAGCCGCGCTTCTACGAGAACCGCACCATCTTCGAGGTCCTGGAGGACGCCGGGAAAAGCTGGCGTATCTACTACGATGACACTCCGCAGGTGTGGGCGTTTCCCAAGCTGTGGTCGGAGGGACGGTCGGGCAACTGGTTCCGGTCGTCGGAATTTGCCGCGCATGTCGCATCGGGTAGTCTGCCGAGCTACAGCTTCATCGAGCCGAACCACCGACCGCCGTTGCACGCGACGCCATTCGTCCACGTGTCAGCCCCGCACGGGCACAGCAACAGCCAGCATCCCGGCAACAACCAGGTTGCCGACGCGGACTACGACCGCCTGCCCGCGAACGGCCCGGGTGACTTCGCGCGGGGTGAATCCCTGATCGCGCAGGTGTACGAGGCCCTGCGGACCAACCCGGACGTCTTCCGGCGTTCCGTCCTACTCGTCACCTATGACGAGCACGGGGGTTTCTACGACCACGTTCCCCCGCCCACCGCGGTACCGGCTCCCGGCGGCCCGCCCAGACCGGGGGTGACGGGCTGGCTCATCCAACATCTGCTGCGCCGCAAGTCGGAGTCGTTCGACTTCACGATGCTCGGCGTTCGGGTACCCGCGCTCGTCATCTCACCATTCGTCCCCATCGCCACCGTCGACGCGACGGTACGCGACCATGCCAGCGTTCCCGCGACGTTGCGTGAGGTCTTCGCTCCAGGCGCGGCCCCGCTGACCGCCCGGGACGCCTGGGCGCCCACCTTCACGTCCCTGCTGTCGCTCACCGAACCC
Organism: Frankia sp. Cppng1_Ct_nod; assembly: GCF_920656135.1. Lineage (NCBI taxonomy): Bacteria > Bacillati > Actinomycetota > Actinomycetes > Frankiales > Frankiaceae > Frankia > Frankia sp. Cppng1_Ct_nod. The sequence goes on from NZ_CAKKTK010000024.1 coordinate 33,657, forward strand.
CGCGACGACCTGCCCGATCTGTCCGGCCGGCTCACCGGCGAACCGGTGCCGGCTCCTGTTCCTGTCCCGGCTGTCCCTGCCGCGGCTGCCGCCGGTCCCCCGCCGGCGGGCCCATCCGAACCGGAACCGCCGGTATCCGCCTCCTACCAGGACCTCCTCGCCCTTGCCGGGCTCGTCGACGAACGGTTGCCCGGCCCCCTGGCACCGGCCGACCTCGGACCGCGAGCCAGGGGACGCCACATCACAGCCGAGTTCGACAAACACGCGCAGGCGACCCGGGATGGCAGATAGCACAGGTAGCGATCCGTCGCTACCCGCTACGACCCACCGGGGACACGACTAACCGGAGATGGAGCCGGTGGCGTGGGACAACGCATCCGCGGCGCGCAGGAGTGCGTCGCTGGAAAGGTCCAGCGCAGCGTTGGAAACGGTGTTGGCGGTGTCGGCGTTCGCGTTGGGGTCGGGGATGGTGTTGCCGTTCGTCTTGGCGGGAGGGTTGAGGGTGCCGCCAGTGCCGCCCGCCGTGGAGGAGCTGCCCATGGCGTCCGCGGCGCGGGAGACGGCAGCCCGCGTGATGTCGACGGCGGCGTTGGCGACAGCGCTCGCGGCGTTGGTTGCGGCGCCCATGCTGGAGTTCGGGTCAGCCCCCGCCGGGGAGGAGTTGCTGGTACCCGGGCCACTGCCGCCGGCGGGGAAAGAGGAGGCGGCGCTGGCGGGACTCGCGCCCAGGAGCGCAGCGAGCACCCCGGTGGCGGTGACGACCCCGGCACGCCGCAGGGTTCTGGCGGTCATGCATGCCCCCATCAGATGTCCGTAGTGGATGTTCCTCCGAACGTAGTCCGTCGAGCAGGTCCGGGAGGTTCGGGACAGGACACTGTGGTGATGGCGTCATCACAGGGGAACCCGATGGCCGACCGCCGATGAACCGTCAGAAGCGGAGCACCGGCCTGACGGACGCAACCGGTTTCGCTGTCGGGGGAGTTTCGCTACCGGGGAAGTACCGACAAGATGATCCCCGACGGATGGTCGGGGTCGTGATGGACGGCCTGGTCGGCCGGCAGCAGGGTCGTGGCCGTACGCAGCGACTCACCCGTGCCGGGATTACGGGCGAACCGCGGATGCGCGCCGCTGGAGACCTGCACCCGCAGCCGGTGCCCGGCGGCGAACCGGTGGGCGGTTGGCCACATCGCGACGGTGATCCGACGGCTGCCGTCCGGCTGCGGCTCGCCCATGCCGGGGCACACCCGCACCAGCCCGTCGCAGACGTTGAACGACCGGCCATCCGGGTGGACGTCGCAGAGCCGGACGAAGAAATCCGTGTACTCCAGGCTGGAGCTGACGTAGAGGTCGGCGCTGACCGGTCCGATCGCTTCGACGGGCTGCGCCAGCACCTCACCGGTGTAGATCAGAACGTCGGGCCGAGTTTCCAGCGCTCGGTTGTCGGTGGGGTCGGACCGGCCGGAGGCGAGCATCGCGCCGGAGACGGCGGGTGTGGGGTCGGCCGGGTCGTAGCGGTAGCGGTCCGGTGGCGACGGTTCGGGGTCGGCCGTGGACAGTGCCGCCTCGCCCTGCAGGTGCCACCGGGTGGTCACCGTGGCGGGCGGTGGCCAGTCCGGGTAGTCGCGCCACTCACCGACCCCGGTGACGAAGATCCGTACCGGTGGCCCGGGCGGCGTCGTGGTGTCGCCGACGAGGTGTGTGCGCAGATGGGCCAGGGTGTCACGGTGGCCCTGCGCCAGGAGACCGGGCGACGTGTGGGACCAGGGGCCGATGGTCAGCCGGGGGACCTGACCGGCGGCCCGCAGTGCGGCGTAGTCCGTCAGCTGCCAGGGCAGGAAGATGTCGTACCAGCCCGCGGTCATGGCGACAGGGGCCTGCACCCGGCCGACACTGCCGTCGTAGGAGCGCTCCTCCCAGTACGGATCCTCCCGGTCGGGATGGTCCAGCCAGTCCTGCCAGAAGTCGACGGTGCCACCGGTGGTGAGGGCGTCCAGCCGGCCCAGCGGTAACCGCCCGAACAGTGCGCGCAGCGTCCGGGCGGCCGTTATTTTTGCGAACAGCGCGTTACGCCGCTCCTGGTGGCCGATCAGATGGGTCCAGGACAGGCTGTTGGCCAGGGCGTAGGAGCCGCCGGGGTAGGTCGGGCCGTGGAACTGCGCGGTGCTGGCCTGGATCGCGACCGCCTTGAGCGCCCGACCGGCATCAGCGGCCAACGCCCACTGGGTGAGTCCGAGATAGCTCAGTCCGGTGGTGGCCAGCGCACCGGAGAACCACGGCTGCCGCTCGATCCAGGCGACCGTGTCGACCCCGTCGTCGTGCTCACGGAAGGGCGACAGCGTCCCACCCGAGCCGAACGTGCCCCGGACGCTCTGGAGGAGCACGGTGAAACCCCGCTCGGCGAACAGCCGCCCGAACAGCAGGCCCCACATGCCCCGCCGGCCATACGGGGAGCGGACCAAAACGGTGGGAAGGGGACCCGCGGACCGCGGGGTGTAACGGTCGGCGAGCAGGATCACCCCGTCGCGCATCGGCACGCCGAAGTCACGCTCGCGTACGACCCGCGAGGTGTACGCGGGGGGCAGGCGCATCCGGCCCGCGACAACCCGGCTGATCAGGCTCATTTTCCCATCATGTCAGGAAGAGGACCGACAGCGACGCGGGGGCGGATCTCCCACGTCCGGCGTGGGATGCGCGGAGGACGCTCGCGTGGCGTCGGTCGATTTCCGGAACAACCAATTTCCGGAACAACAGCACGATCCATGCACGGAGCACCGGGATACCGATATCGGTGACACCGACGGACAAGCGCTGGGACGGTGTACTTTCTTGACCCCGCCCGATACCCCGCCCTACTGTCGGTGGACAGGAGCTTCAGAGGACAGGAGCTTCAGATACCGACCAGGAGGCGGTTGCACAATGTCGGTTCGCCTGCCGCGGGACGACCAGCTCACCTTGGTCGTGGCGGCGAAGGACCACGCTGCCGAGGCGGTGGTGCGGGTGGTACTCACCCACCCCGACGGTGCCGCACTGCCCGCCTGGACGCCAGGCGCGCACATCGACCTGTTCCTCACCCCGGAGCTGATCCGCCAGTACTCCCTGTGCGGCGATCCGACTGATCACAGCCGTTGGGAGATCGGGGTGCTGCGTGAGCCCGACGGGCGCGGCGGCTCCCGGCACGTGCATGAGGCTCTTCATGTCGGCGATCAGGTGCTGGTCAGCGCGCCGCGTAACAACTTCGAGCTCGTCACCGCGGCGGAGTACCTGTTCCTCGCTGGCGGGATCGGTATCACCCCGATCCTGCCGATGGTGCGGGCCGTCGAGGCCGCGGGCGCCCGGTGGCGCCTGGTCTACGGCGGTCGCCGTCGCAGCTCCATGGCCTTTCTCGACAGCCTCGCCCCGCACGGGGACAAGGTTGTGGTCCACCCCGAGGACTCCCACGGCCTGCTCGATCTGGACGGTCTACTCGGCACCGCCCGCCCGGGTGTCGCGGTCTACTGCTGCGGCCCCGAGGGACTGCTGGGCGCGGTGGAATCACGATGCTCCGGCTGGCCGGCCGGCAGCCTGCACGTCGAACGCTTCCGGGCGCGTCCGGTGGAGGATGACGGTGCGGGCGAAGGTGCCGAGGGTACAGCCGCACCGAGCGCGTTCGACGTGGTCCTCGCCCGTAGCGGCCGGACAGTGCACGTGCCCGCCTCGCGGTCGGTGCTGGAGGTCCTGGAGGACGCCGGGATGGATGTGTTGTCCTCCTGCCGGGAGGGGATCTGCGGCACATGCGAGACCGCCGTCGTCAAGGGCGAGCCCGATCACCGCGATTCGCTGCTCACCGAGGACGAACGAGCCACAGCCGACTTCATGATGATCTGCGTGTCACGCAGTCGAACCCCGGTACTTGTCCTTGATCTGTGAACGGACCGGCTGCCGGAAAGCCACCCCGCCGCCGCGGGGCGCGACGGCATACAGACACCGCGACGGCATACAGACATAAGGTACGCAGCCCTACGGCCCGGTGAATGTAATGCGGACGCCGGCTCGGCCCCGAAGGGCTGAGCCGGCGTGGCCTGTCATCGGGAAGCAGCGCCTGTCACCAGGCGGCGGTACCGCCGTCGACATTGAGCAGCGCGCCGGTGATACCGCCACCGACGTTGCTGGCGAGCAGCCGGGCCACCGCGGAGACCTCCTCGACGGTGTTCAGCCGCTTGATGGCCGACTCCTGCGCGTACGTCTGGAGGAAGTCCTCGTAGGTGATGCCGGCGCTGGCCGCCGCGACCGGCCCGAGCTCCTTCATCATGTCCGTCTCGATCGCCCCGGGGCAGATCGCGTTGGAGGTGATCCCGCTGGTGCCGTACTCGAATGCGACCGCCTTGGTGAAGCCGTTGAGTGCGTGCTTGTTCGTGATGTAGTGGCTGATGGCGGCCTTGTTGCCCTGTTTACCCTCGACCGACGAAATGTTGATGATCCGTCCCCAGCTACGCTCGAGCATCGACGGTAATGCCCGCCGAGTAGCCCAGAAGACCGCGTTGATGTTCCAGTTGAGTGCGTTGTTCCAGGCCTCATCGGACAGTTCGTGGACGAGGGCGAAGCCGTCGCTGCCACCGGCGTTGTTGACCAGGATGTCGACACGGCCGTACCGCGTGATGGCGGCGTCGACGAGCCCCTCCACATCGCTTTGGACCCGAATGTCACCGGCCACGAACAACGCCCGGTCGCCGGCACCGAGTTCGCCGAGGGCTTCCTTGCCCTTGGCCTCGGAACGACCGTTGATCACGACGTTCGCGCCATCGGCGAGGAGCGCCTCCGCGATACCGCGGCCGATGCCACGGCTGCCTCCGGTGACGACGGCGACACGTCCGTCGAGAGTCATACGTACGACCTCCTGGTCGGAATAGGGGTAGTCGAAATACTGATGGGCGGGAAATCTGGAACGGTCACTGCGGGCCGTCGGTGACGGCCTCGGCGAGGAGCCCTTTGACGACACGGTGGAAGTGCTGGACACCGGGCTCGTTACGGCCGAACACGAAGTCCGTGCCGCCGAGCGCCGCGAGGCCACGCTGGACGCCGAAGCCGGTCGCATAGTCCTCGTCCAGCACGACGTCGTGGAACCAGTCGCGGGTTGTGTCGGCCGTCTTGCGCTCGTCGTCGTCGGCCGGTGGGTGGCGGAGCAGGATGACCTGCTGGGTTCGGGACTCCTCGACGGTACGGCCCGGCAGGACCAGCGACACGGCCACGTGCTGCCGCCAGCCCCCGGAGATGGCCAGCCCCGGGAACAACCAGAAGATCGCTCCGACGCAGGCGGTGGGATCCCGGGCCTCGGGCGGCTGCGTGACCGCCTCGGCGATGGGCCGCAGTGCAAAGGCGTTGCGCTGGTGCGGGCCCCAGCTGTCGAACGCGGCGATATTCGACAGGTTGGTCTTGAAGACCGTGGTGGGGTGCAGCGAGGCGAAGTGGTAGCCCTCGAGGTAGCCGTCGACGGTGACCTTCCAGTTCGGGCCGGGCAGCTCCCTCGTGGAGAAATGGTGGCAGCTGGCAAGGCCGAGCCCGGCGAGCAGCGGCTCCAGGTCACCGAGCCAGGAGTCGAGGTTCAGCGGGCGGCCCGGGGTGAGCCCGACGAAGATGATGCCCGCGCGTTCCTCGGCGGGCAGACGGACCAGCCCCGTCCGGTCGCGGTCCACCGGGCCGAACGTCTTCTCGCCGGCCACGCCGAGCAGGCAGCCGGCCAGGTCGTAGGACCACGCATGGTAGGAGCAGACGATCCGTTTCGCCCGGCCGACGCCCTCGGCGAGCAGCTCGTTGCCGCGGTGCCGGCAGGCGTTCACCGACGCGTGGATGACCCCGTGCGCGTCCCGGGTGATGAGCACCGGAGTGTCAGCGACCTGGATGGCCTTGTAGGTACCCGGGCCCGGAAGTTCGCAGGACATCGCGAGCGGCAGCGGGACCCGCCGGTGGACGGCGTCCAGCTCGTCGCGGAAGCGTTGCGGGTCGCTGTAGTTGCGGACCGGCTCGCGCCACTGCTCCTCGGCCTGGTCCGTCCCGCTGTCCTGGTAGAGACGGACGAGTCGTTCCATCACCGCGTGCGCGTCACGGCCCACAACATCGTCGCGGTCGTATTCCAGCGCGGAGGCGTAGGTGGGGGTGGGCGCGACGGGTGGAGTCCTGTCAACGGTGGTCACCGGACCGACCCCTTCAAAGCAAAGATCATTTTTGTGGGCACGCCCAGAAGCCCCTTCCGTGACGGTCCGGATGACTATGACCCGTATCACACCCTCTTAACTGGAGGATGTCAACAGTTACTTTCCTCGGGACGGGGCCGCGCCCCCATGGTCGGGCCCGTTCGTCACGACCCTCCGAGGCATCGATGAAGCGCCCGTGGCGGATCCGGGTCACACGTGGCGACGACAGGTCCAGACCTGCGCGTGCAGGCCGATCGAGTTACTGTAGCCGCCGTCGACATAGTGATCCGTGTCGACGGAGCTCCGCCCACGATGGTCGACAGGTAAAGGTGACACAGTGAACACACCCCGGTCACCTCCGCCTGTTTCTTGACTCGGAATCCTAAAAGACGCAGTATGACCGGAATCACAGGTGGATGGCCGGACCAGGGCCTGCCCGGCGCTACCAGGCCGTCACGACACGGCATCGGGCGCGGTCCACGGCCTGGCGAGGAAAGGCAATACCGATGACGCGGTTAGCGACCGGAACAGACCCGCACCCACTCGACGAAGCGGCTCGCGCAGCACTGACCGACCTCGTCGTACGGGGTATGCGGCGCGGTTCGGCCCCGGAGCTGGACAGTCTCGTGAGCGCCGGGCTGGCGCTGGCCAAGGGGCCCGTCACGATGCCCACCGTCGGTGGACGAGAACTCGTCGGCACCTGGTCCCGACTGCCGGCCGGTTCCCCGGCGCAGGACCGGGTCACCGTCCTCTACCATGCGTTCCTGCCGGTCAACCGCAGGCTGCGAGAACTGTGCACGGCCTGGCAGTGCCGGCCGGACGGCTCGCCCAACGACCACACCGACGCCGCCTACGACGCGTCCGTGCGCGACCGGTTCGACGACGTGCACACGTCAATCGCGCGGATCATCCGCCGGCTCGCCGACCCGGTTTCCGGGCTTGCCCACTACCGCGACGATCTCGCCGCCGCCCTCGACGCGTTCGACGCCGGTGACACCTCGGCCCTGACCTCACCGCTGGGCGACTCTTACCACACGGTGTGGATGCGCCTGCACCAGGAACTGTTGCTCCTGCTCGGCGTGAGCCGGGCGCAGGACGAGGCCCTGGAGGAACAGCTGGTCTCGGAGACGGCCGGGTGAACACACCGCCGTCCCCACCTCCCGGCGCGTCCCTCGTCCCCTACGGCCAGGGCCACGCCCGTGGTCTCGACGCCACCGAGCTCGGCGTCCACGGCATGGAGATGGACAGCCTCGTCCGACTGGGACTGCCGACCGTACCGGGCCTGACGATCGCGGTATCGCACGCCGCCGACCTCACCGACGCGACCGTCGCCCGTGGCGCGGTCGACCTGCTGTCCGCGCTCGCAGGCAGGCACGTCGGGCAGGCCGATCGTCCGATGCTGCTGCGGCTCGTCGCGAGCGCCCCGGTGCCCGCGGCGGGCCTGCCGCCGATGGTCGCGGGGCTCGGGCTCTCACTCGACACGGCCCCGGCGCTGTGCGCCGCCATCGGCCGTGCGGAGATGCTGTACGACACCTGGGCGGCGACGGTGCGCATCATCGCCGAAGGTGCCCTCGACGTCCCCGCCGACGACCTCGACGACCTCGTCCTCGACAATCCGGCCCCGGCGAGGCGGCTGCACGCGCTGCTGGAGACCTGTAAGCGGGTCGGCACCCGGCCCTACCCCGACGACCCGGCCGAGCAGGTCGCACTCGCGGCCACCGCACTGCTGGCGCGATGGCGCTCACCCCGTGGGCGCCGCGCCCGCGCCGCCCAGTCACTGCCCGCCGACACCGGGATCGCCCTGCACCTGCAGGCGCTGCTCATCGGGCCGTGGGCACGTTCCGGGCACGGCACGGCGACCAGCCGCGACCCCGAAACCGGTGCTTTCAGCCCGAGCGGAGCGTTCCACCGGGGCGTACGCCGCAGCGAGGCGCCTGGCGTGCCCGGCGAACCGCTGGCCACGATGCCCGCCGGCGCCGATCTCCTGCGGGAGGCGCTCGCCACCCTCGAACACCACTTCCGCGCCGTCGCACAGGTCGGCTTCGAGCTACGCGACGGCGAGCTCGCCCTGCTCAGCGCCGCACCACTGGAGCATCCCAGCCCTCAGGCGGCCATGCGCCTGGCCGTGGACCTCACCCGCGCGGGCACCCTCGACCAGGCCGCGGCGGTACGGTCGGTGCGGCCCGAGCAGGTGCAGGCGCTGCTGCATCCCCAGTTGCGGCTGCGCGGCGGCGAACCGCTGCTCGTCCACGGGCTCGCCGCGTCGCCCGGGGCGGCCAGCGGACGGATCTCGCTGTCCAGCCTGCGTGCCCTCGACCTGGCCGCGGACGGCGTGCCCACCGTGCTCGTGATGACCGAGACGACACCCGCCGACGTGCCCGGCCTGCTCGCCGCCGAAGCCGTCGTGACGACGGGCGGGGGGCTCGCCTCGCACGCCGCCGTGGTCGCGCGCGGCGCCGGCAAGCCCGCGGTGTGCGGCGCGTCCGCGCTGCGGGTCGACCCGGCGGCGGGCCTCGTCACCGTGGACGGGCGGGAACTGCGCGAAGGCGACATGCTCTCCGTCGACGGGCGCAGCGGTGATGTGTATGTCGGGGCCGTGGAGATCCGCCCGGCGTCCCCGTCCGCGGAGCTCGACGTCCTGCTCGGCTGGGCGGACGACCACCGCCGGCTCGGGGTACGGGCCAATGCCGACACCGCGGGCGACGCGGCCACGGCCGTCCGGCTCGGCGCCGAGGGCATCGGGCTGTGTCGCACCGAGCACCAGTTCCTCGGCGAACGGCTGCCGCTGGTCCGCCGGGTGATCCTCGCCGCGGACGCCGACGACGAACGCCGGGCGCTGGCCGCCCTGGCCGACGCGCAACGGGAGGACTTCCGCGACCTGCTGCGCGCCATCGGCGACCGACCGGTCACGGTACGGCTCCTGGACGCGCCCATGCACGAGTTCCTCCCCCACGACGGCGACTACGAGGACGCCCGGCAGGCCGCCCGCGCCGCGGCACTGCACGAGGCCAACCCGATGCTCGGCGTCCGCGGCGTGCGCCTCGCGCTCCTGCACGAAGGGCTCTACCCGGCGCAGGTGGACGCCCTGTTCTCCGCCTGGATCGATGTCGTCGCCGAAGGGATCCGGCCCGCGCTCGAGGTGATGGTCCCCCTCGTGTCGGTCCCCCGCGAACTCGCCCTGGTCGCCGGGCAGGTCGCGGACGTCGCCGGGCAGGTCCACCGGCGGACCGGGGTCGCCGTCCCCTACCGCGTCGGCACGATGGTGGAGACGCCACGGGCCGCGCTGCTGGCCGACCAGCTCGCCGCGCACGCCGAGTTCCTGTCCTTCGGCACCAACGACCTGACCCAGCTCACGTACGGCTTCTCCCGCGACGACGTGGAAAGCCGGCTGCTGGCCCGCTACATCGACCGGGGACTGCTGGCGGCCAGCCCGTTCGCCGAGCTCGATCCGGACGGGGTGGGCGCGCTGCTGGCCATCGCCGTCCGGCGGGCCCGAGCCACCCGTCCCGACATCAAGATCGGGGTGTGCGGGGAGCACGGCGGCGACCCGGCCTCGATCGCCACCCTTGAGCCCCTGGGGCTGGACTACGTCTCGTGCTCGCCGCAGCGGGTACCCGTCGCCCGGCTCGCGGCCGCCCAGGCCACCCAGGCCACCCAGGCCACCCAGGCCACCCGGAGCAGCGGGGAGCGCACGTCATGAGCGTCGACACGCATCCACCGGCCGCCGCCACGGCCGACGACGACCGGGACCGGCAGGACGAGATCAGCAGTCTGCGCGAGACCATCCGCGACATCTGCGCGACGGTCGGCGGGACCGCCCTCGCCCGCAACCTGGCACCGGACGGCCCCGGCTACGACGAACGGGCGTGGGACCTGCTGGCCCGTCAGGTGGGCATCGCCTGCCTCGGGCTGCCCGCGCAGGCCGGTGGGGCCGGTGGTCTGGCCGAGCTGGTGGCGGTCACCGAGGAGCTGGGCGTCCACCTGCTGCCCGTGCCGTTCCTGTCCTCGACCGTGCTCGCCGGGCAGGTCCTGGCTGGCGCCGTCCTGACCGAGGTGGGCGGAGCCGGGGCCGCGACAGCGCTCGCGGACGTCGCGGCCGGGCAGGTGACCGCGCTGGCCGTCACCGATACCGACGGGGTGTGGTGCCCCGACCACGTTCAGGTGACATTGCGGGACGCAGGCGACGACTCGGGCGACCGCGGAGTCGACACGGTGCTCCTCGACGGTGTCGTGCCGTTCGTGCTCGACGGCCCCGGGGCCCGCGCCTTCGTCGTCGCCGCTCGACCGGCGGGCGAGGGCACCGCGGGCAAGGGCACCGCGGGCAAGGGCACCGCGGGCAAGGGCACCGCTGCGGACGCCGGCGATCCCGACCTCTTCCTGGTCGATGCCGCCGACCCGGGGGTGGCCGTCCGCCGCCTGGAGACCCTCGACCTGACCCGAGCCCAGGCCAGGGTCATCTTCACCGGCGCGCCCACCACCCGGCTCACCCGCGGCGGCACGGCGGATGCGGTACTCGGCCCGGCCCTCGACGTCGCCGGCGTGGTGCTTGCGGCCGAGCAGCTCGGCGGCGCGCAGGCATGCCTGGACATGACCGTCGCCTATGTGAAGGACCGTCGGCAGTTCGGCCGTCCCGTCGGTGGGTTCCAGGCCGTCAAGCACCTGTGCGCGGACCTGCTCGTGCAGGTGGAGATGTCCCGCTCGGCGGTGGACCGTGCGGTCCTCGCCGCCGGCACACCCGCTTTCGCGGAGGCGTCCGCGGTGGCACAGGCCTGGTGCTCGGACGCCTTCCGCACGGTCAGTGCGGAAACCGTCCAGCTGCACGGCGGAATCGGGTTCACCTGGGAGCACGATGCCCACCTGTACTTCCGACGGGCCCGCGCCGACGCGGTCCTGCTCGGCGGCGCCGCCCACCACCGCGCCCGCCTCGCCACCCTCCTCGCCTGGTAGGCCCGGGCCGCGCACCGGCAGGCCACCGGCCCGGGCACACTGCCGGGCGCCTCACGAACCCGCCGTGGGGCGCCCGGCGGTCAGACGCCCACGTCCCGCCATCTGTAGCCGCGCGGACCGTCGCCGTCGGGGTCGGAACAACGGTAGATCCTCCCCCGGGGACCGCCGATCCACAGCTGGCCCTTTCTCACGCACACATCGGGATCCGGATAGTGCGGGCTGAGCCGCACCCGGGGGTTGAAGATGTCGTATCCGTCCATCACCGAGATGTTGTCCCCGCCGACGAAGGCGCCGCCATCTTTGTTCACCCAGAAAATCGGCTGGTTGAGACGGTCGTAAACGATGAGGAGCTGCCCGTTCGGGCCGCCAGATCCGTTGATCCGCAGACCCTCGGCGGTCTGGTTCGTCTGCTGGAAAACCCATGGATTTCCCCCTGTCCGGGAGATGGCCGCACGCGCGGTACCCCCCAGCGCGCCGGCCATGAAAAACCCGGCCGAGACGAAGACCGCCGCCACGCCCGCGATCCATCGCGCTCTCATTATGGCTGCCGTGCTCATGAATACACCCCTCCAGAATTTACGGAAACCTGGTCCCGCAACGACCAATTCCGATTCCGATCGGGCGCCGAGAATTATGACGGAACCGTCACCCGGGGCAGGAAATCCCCGGAGACCCCCATACCACTTTTCCTCGACAGAGGATTTATCCGTTGATCTGGATACCGCCCACTGCCCGGAACATCAAACCGGATGAAATATGTGGCCGAGCGGCCCGGTCACAGGACTCAAGCTTTCCCGTGACACCCGCGGGGGGTCGCCACCCGACGGGGGTGAGTTGAACGGGGACGGTCCGGGAAGAGGTTTCCGCGGAGCAGGTGGCCGGCGGTAGAACCTGTCCGGTCGACATCGGTCGATGCCGGCGGCGTCCCGGCCGGGGCATGTCGGTACCGGCATGCGACGATGCCGGTACCCCGGCTTCTACCCACTGGACGACGGTGTCGACTACCCCGAAGACGTGCGGCTCGAGCGCATCGCCCGGCTGACCGCCGAGCTGCGAGTGCCGGGCCGGTCATTCACCTCCGCCTGGGATCGCGAATTTCTTACCGGCCTGGCTGGCACCGACGACTCCTGGCTGGCGGAGGTGGGCCGCGACATCACCACCCGAGCCGACAACGCCGGGCACGAGGCGCTGGGTTGGGTTGCGGCCTGGGCCGCAGCCGGGCAGTCGTTGACGACCCTGGCCTACGAGTTCAACCCGCAGTGGAGCGCCGGTTCCGCGGTGGCCGGGTCGGCCTGGGCCTTTGCCCCGGAGGTCCGGACGGCTATCACTTGATGGCGTGCGGGCCGCGGTCCAGACTGTCAGCCGACAGCCTGGACCGAAGAACTCTGGAGCCGAGGCATGAGCGTGACTTCGCGTGCGGGCCGTGCGGGCCGTGCGGGCCGTGCGGGCCGTGCGGGCCGTGCGGTGGAACGCTATATCGAGCTCATCAACGCCCGACGCTATGACGAGATCGCCGACATCTTCGCCGAGGACGCCGAATTCCTGGCACCGACGGGTCGGACGCTGCGGGGTAGGGAGTCCATCCGGGCGTTCTACGGTGCGGGTCTTCGGAAGATCTCTCCCGAGAAGGTGTGGATCCACAGTTCGGTGACCGAGGATGACCGATGTGTCATCGAGATCGCGGCACGCCTGCCGGGCGATCCCGAGGACGCCAGACACATTGTGGTGGACCACTTCACCGTCGACGAGGCCGGCCTCGTCACCCGTATGGCCGTCTACCTGCGCCCCGAGGAAGTGCGCAACACGGCCGAACGGCTCGGTCCGGAATGACCGTCATGAAGTAGTGAGTATGGTTCGCCGCAGGCCCGACGAAAGTAATACGGTCAGGAGCGGGACAGCGCCGACCATGCAACGTCCTTGTCGACCCGGGGCTCCGCCGGCAGACCCAGGACCCGCTCTCCGATGATGTTCCGCTGGATCTGGTCCGTCCCGCCGGCCAACCGGTAACCCGGCGCGCCGAGCAGATGCTCGGTCCAGGCGAACCCCTCCCCCGTGTCCGCGGCGGCACGGCTGCCGAGCAGATCCACGGCAAGCTCGCCGGTCCGGGTCAGGACGTCGGAGGCGACCAGCTTGCCGACGGACGCCGCCGGACCCGGCGACACCCCGGCCGCTGCCGCCCGCGCCACCCGCCCGGCCGTGGCGGCCCGCAGCACCGTGCGGATGTAGAGGTCGGCGAGTTGCTGGCGCACGAGCGGGTCGCCGGCCCGGCCCAGCGAGCGGGCGAGGTCCAGCACGTCGTCGAAGGTTCCGCCCTTACGGCGGGTCACCGACCCGGACGCGGTGCGTTCGAAGGACAGCGTGGCGTTCGCGACCCGCCAGCCGTTACCGACCGCGCCGACGCGCAGGGCATCCGGCACCCGGACGCCGGTGAGGAAGACCTCGTTGAACGACGTCCCGCCGCTCATCTGCCGGATCGGGCGGATCTCGATACCGGGGCTGTCCATCGGCACCAGGAACGCGGTGATCCCGGCGTGCTTGGGCACGTCCGGGTCGGTCCGGGCGAGCAGCAGCCCGTAGTCGGCGAAACGCGCTCCGGACGACCAGACCTTCTGCCCGTCCACGACCCAGCCGCCGTCCACGACCCCGTCCCCGGGAGTGTCGGCGTCCCGCACCGCACGGCAGGACAGCGCCGCGAGGTCGGAGCCGGCACCCGGTTCGCTGAACAGCTGGCAGGCGAGCAGATCGGTGCGCAGCAACGGCCCGACGAACGCCTCCCGCTGGGCCGGGGTGCCGAACATCGCCACTGCCGGACCGACCAGGCCTGTCGTCACGCTGATCAGCTCGGTGGACGGCGGAACGGCGAAGGCACGCTCCTGCTCGGCGAAGGCGGTCGCGAACAGCGCGGGCAGACCGGCGCCGCCCTGCTCCACCGGCAGGGTGAGCGCCCCGTAGCCCGCGTCGTAACGGGCCCGGCGGTAGGCCCGGACGTTCTCCAGCAGCGTGTGCTCGTCGTCGTCGGAGAGGTTGCGGAACACCGCGAGGTCGAGCGGGCCGTCGGTCACCATAGGCGTGGGGACGGTGATAGCAAGCCATTGCCGTACCTCGGTACGCCAGGTCGCGAGATCCGGTACCGGGCGATCCGGAGTGGTCATGGGTGGGTCCCTTTCGCAGGACTTCTCGGACGGCAGAAGTTCTCAGACGGTCAGGACCGCGCAGGCGGACAGTCCGGGCGCGCCATAGACATGGGTGAAGCCAACCCGGGGGGCGCCGGGGACCGCCCGGCCGAGCGCCCGCCCCTGGAGCTGGCGGACGACCTCGTGCACCTGCCGCAGCCCGGACGCGCCGATTGGCTCGCCGTTGGCGATGCATCCGCCGTCGGTGTTGACCGGGAGGCTGCCGTGCGGCTCGGTGGCGCCGGCGGCGAGCAGCTTCTCCTGCTCGCCGTGGCCGCACAGCCCGGTCTCGGCGAGGTGGATGATCTCCGACCCGCTGTCGGTGTCTTGCACCTGCGCGACGGCCACCTCGGACGGGGTGACGCCGGCGGCGGTGAACGCCGCGGTGGCCGCGTCCACGCTCGGGCTGTGGTAGGGCTCGGGCGCGAGCCACGGGGAGAACACCTCGAACGAGCCGAACCGGCGGGTGCGCATCGCCACCGACGCGAGCCGCACCGGCCGTTCGCACAGGTCGGCCGCACGGTCGCCGCGGGCGAGGATGAGCGCGACGGCGCCTTCGCTCGGTGAGCAGAACATCGACCGGGTCAACGGGGCGTTGACGACCGGCGCGGCGAGCACCTCGTCCTCGGTGAGCGGTGTGCGCCGCCAGGCGGTGGGGCTGGCCTCGCCGTTGCGCAGCGCACGAGTTGCCACCCGCGCCAGCGACCGGTCGGAGATGGCATGTTCATGCTGGTAACGGCGGGTCTTCATGGCGAAGTACTGGGTGGTGACCATGAGGCCGGTGCGGCCGTACCAATCCCCCAGCCCGTAGCTGGCCGGGTCGGAACTGAAGGCTCCCCGCGGATGCTTGTCGAAGCCGATGACGGCGGCCACGGCGGCTTCCCCGGCCCGCAGCGCGTTCGCCGCGGTCGCCAGCGCCACACCACCGGTGGCACACCCATTGCGGACCGTCACAAACGGCAGGCCGGTGAGCCCGAGACGGGAGACGAGGGTGTCGGGCTTGCCGGAGACGTTGCTGCCCCCGACCGCAAGGTCGACGTCGCCCCAGGTGAGGCCCGCGTCGGCGAGCGCGGCCCGCGCCGCGTGCTCGGCCATGTCCATCCCGGTGACGCCCTCGTGCCGGCCGAAGGGATGAATGCCGACCCCGACTATGTGGACCGTGTCCCGGTCGGTCATGTTCCTTCCCCTTCCCCCACCGGCTCGAATTCCCCCACCGGCTCGAAGGCGTACGTGACCTCGCCGGTGGAGCCGGCCGGGATGAGGGTGAGCCGCACGGGGAGCCCGATGTCGAGCGCGGCCGGCTCCCCGACCAGCAGGGATTCGACGAGCAGCGAGCCGAGATCGACGTAGCCGACCGCGTATGGCCGAAACCCGCCGGGTGGGGCGGCGTACGGCGGTTTCGGCTCGAAACCCTGCACGGTCGATGTCCAGACCGTGCCATGCCCGGGGAGTGCGACCGTGGCCATCTCCCCCGATGAGCAGCGCGGGCAGGACCGCGCGACGGGGAAGACCGTCGTGTCGCACCGCCCGCACCTGCCACCGGCGAGGCGCGGCGGGTCCAGCGACGCGAACAGCGCCGGGTCGAGGGCAACGTGTGGTGTCACCGCAGACGCCATCACAACCTCACATCCGGTGATGAAAATGTCATGCGGCGAGGAGTCGCAGCGGATGGGCGAGCAGCGCGGTGACCGAGCGCAGGTACTCGGCGGCGGGCGCCCCGTCGACGGCACGGTGGTCGAAGGTGAGGCTCAACGTCACCACCGACGTGCGCCGTGGCGTCTCCCCCTCCCAGCGGACACCGTCACGGACCCGGCCGACGCCAAGGATCGCCACGTTCGGCGGGTTGATGACCGGGGTGAAGAAGTCCACCCCGTACCCGCCGAGGGAGGTGACGACGAAGGTCGCGCCTTCGAGGTCGGGCAGGGTGAGCCGCCCGGCCCGGGCCGCCAGGGCGAGCTGTCGCGTCCGCGCGGCGATGTCGAGCAGGCCCCGGGTGGCCGCGTCGCGTACCACCGGCACGAGCAGACCGTTCGCCACCGCCACCGCCACCCCGACATGGATGTCGGGGAGCAGGTGGACACCGCCGTCGCGGACGGTGGCGTTGAGTAGCGGGTGGTCGAGCAGCGCGAGCGCCGCGGCGCGCACGACGAAGTCGTTGAACGAGGGAACCCGGAGCTCCCCGGTGATGCCCCACTCCCGTTTCAGCTGGGCACGTAGGGCCACCAGATCCGTGACGTCGGCCTCGTAGCCATGGGTGAGCTGGGCCATCTCCTGCAGGCTCGCGTGCATACTGCGGGCGATTGCGCCACGCATCCCGGTCAGCGCCACGACCTGACCCGGACGGGGTCCGGCAGGTGGCTGTGCGTCCAGCCGCGCGGTCGCCCCCGACACCGTCTCCCCCGGCGCGGTCGCCCCTGACGCGGTCGCCCCCGGCAGTGGCTGGGGCCGTGGCGTGTACAGCGGGACACCCGACGCGGCCCGGTCCACGTCCATCCGGCGGATGCGGCCCCCGGGGCCGGTACCGACCACGGTCTCAAGGTCCACCCCGACCGTCTCGGCGTGCCGCCGCACCAGCGGCGAGACATATCCCGTCCGCTGGTCGCCGTCCACGACGGCGGGTCCGACGGGAACGGCAGGTCCGACGGGAACGGCAGGAACGGGGACATCCGTGACATGTGCGGAGACGGCGGCCTCCACGTCCTCGGACACGATCCGGCCGCCCGGTCCGGTGCCGGGGACGGTCGCGAGGTCGACGCCGAGTTCCCGGGCGACGCGGCGGGCGTTCGGGGATACGAACAGCCGGCCGGCCCGGGTGGGAGCGGCCGGCGCATCACCGGGCGGGGCCTCGCCCGCGGCGAGCAGCCAGCCGATGAGTGCGCCCGGGGGCAACGTGGTTCCGGCCGGTACGAGCGGGTGGAACAGTCCCTCGGCCTCGGCCTCGACGTCGGTGTCCACCTTGTCGGTGGCAAGCCTCATGATCACATCGCCGGGTCGCACCGGGCCACCGGCCGGTGCGACCCATTCGGTGATCGTGCCTTCCTGCATCGTCAGCCCGAGCTTGGGCAGCAGCACCTCGACGGCCACTGTTACCTCCGCTCAAGCAGCCGGCGGCAGCCGTCGGCGATGCGGGTGCGGTCGGGTATGTAGGCCCGCTCCAGGACGGGGCTGAACGGCACCGGCGTGAACGGCGCGCCGAGGCGCAGCACGGGCGCGTCCAGATAGTCGAAGGCGGCTTCCTGGACCTGCGCCGCTATTTCGGCACCAATCCCACCGAACCGGACCGCTTCGTGTACCACGAGCACCCGGTTCGTGCGCCCGACCGACGCCACGATCGTGTCAGTGTCCAACGGCTGGACCGACCGCGGGTCGATGACCTCGACCGAGACACCGTCGGCGGCGAGTTCCTCGGCGGCGGCCAGCGCCTCGACGGTCATCCGCCCCAGGGCTACCACCGTGACGTCGTCGCCGGTGCGCAGCGTCGCGGCCTTCCCGATCGGGGTCTCGTAGAGCTCCTCGGGAACCTCGCCCTTGCTCCCGAGCAGGACCTTGTTGAGCATCACGATGACAGGGTTGTCGTCCCGTACCGCCGATATGATCATTCCTTTGGCGTCCGCCGGGGTGGCGGGCATGACGACCTTGAGTCCCGGCGTGTGCGCGAGCCATGCCTCCAGGCTCTGGGAGTGCTGCGCGGCCGCGCCGAGCCCCGCTCCCGCCGCCGTGGTGATGGTGAGCGGGACCTTGACGGACCCGCCGTACATGAACTTCATCTTGGCGGCCTGGTTGACCACCTGGTCCATGCAGACGCCCAGGAAGTCCATGAACATCAGGTCGCACACCGGCCGCAGGCCGCGGGCGGCGGCGCCTACGCCGAGCCCGATGATCGCCGCCTCGGAGATGGGTGTGTCCACGACGCGGCGCGGCCCGAACTCCGACAGCAGCCCGTCGAACATGTGGAAGACCCCGCCGTAGCCGGCCACGTCCTCACCGGCCACGAACACGTCGTCGTCGTCGCGCATAACCTGCGCGAGGCCCTCGTTGAACGCCTTGACATAGGTCAGGGTGCGGGTCATCGACTGGGAGCTCCTTCGGCCGCTCGTCGCTGTACCGGGCTCATTCGCTGTAGACGCCACGGGCGATGTCCGCCGGGTCCGGCTCCGGGCTCGCCTCGGCAAAGGCGACCGCCGCCGCGGTCTCGGCCCTGGTCTGCTCCCAGATCGCCGCGAACTGCTCGGGCGGGACGGCGCCCGCGGCCGTCGCCCGACTCTCCAGCAGCTTGATCGCGTCGCGTTCCTTCCAGGCGTCGATCTCCTCCTGGGTGCGGTACGCGATGCGCAGGCCCTTGACGCCCTGATGATCGTAGTAACGGTAGGTCTTGGCCTCGACCATGGTCGGACCGCCACCGGCCCGGGCCCGGTCGACCGCACGCAGGGTGGCCGCGCGGACGGCCACGGCGTCCATGCCGTCACAGATCTCGCTCGGCATGCCGTACGCGGCAGCCCGGTCCGCGACGTCGGTGAGCAGCATGTGCCTGGCCTGCGGGGTGAACTCGGCATAGCCGTTGTTCTCGCAGACGAACACGACGGGCAGGTGCAGGACGGCGGCGAGGTTGGCCGCCTCGTGGAAACTGCCGATGTTCGAGGCGCCGTCGCCGAAGAAGGCCATCGCGACACTCCCGTCGGACCGGTAGGCGCCCGCGAACGCCGCTCCGACCGCGATCGGGATACCTGCACCGACGATGCCGTTGGCACCGAGCATGCCGATCGACAGGTCGTTGATGTGCATACTGCCGCCGCGGCCATGGCAGTACCCGTCAACGCGGCCGTACAGCTCGGCGAACATCTGGCGGAAGTCCGCACCCTTGGCGACGGCATGGCCATGACCGCGGTGCGTGGAGGTGATCTGGTCGGAGTCGCGCAGCGTGCTGATCGCGCCGGCGGCGACCGCCTCCTGCCCGACGTAGAGGTGCAGGAAGCCCGGCAGCAGGCCGGACTCCATGAGTCGACCGGCCTCGGTCTCGAACACCCGGATGCGCACCATGCGCCGGTGCAGGTCCAGAAGCACCGAGGCTTCAGGGATCTCCGTGGTGCCCGCCGGGTCGACGGCAGGCTGGGTCGGCCGGGAGCTCTGGTCGGCCGTGGCGGCTCGCGTCATGATGCTGCCCTTCTCCCTCGGGCCGGGAGCTGCGCGCGGCAGGCCACGGCGGCATCCAACATTCCCGGAGTTTGTCGAAAGTGACTCTAGTAAGCGAACACGTCGGACGCCAGACTCACAGCCAAGGTTAGCTGTTGACGACTCCAGTAAGTAGCCGCATCTCGACCCTGGGCCGCGTTGGGCCGGGCGAGGCGGGCCGGCGGAGGGAGACGAACCGTTGCAGGTACTGGTTCTCACCGGCGGTCACCGTGTCGACCTCGATGCCTTCCTCGGGATGGTCACCGACATCTGCGCCGCCCGAGGATGGCTGTGGGTGCACGCGACCCAGCCGTCGGCCCAGGCATGGCTGCGCCCCGAGCACGCGGGCCGCTTCGATGCACTGCTCTGCCACGACATCCCAGGACTGCACCTGCGTCGGGGCGAGCCGCCCGTACCCCACGGCCCCACACCACAGGTCGCCCAGGGGATCGTCGATCTCCTCGACCGGGGCCAGGGGCTTGTCGTCACCCACCACTCGCTGGCCGGCTGGCCGGACTGGGAGGGCTGGGCCGAGGCGCTCGGCGGCCGCTTCCACTACGCGCCCGGACGGCTGCGCGGCCGGCGGTGGCCGTCGTCGGGCACCTGGGTCGGCGACTACCGCATCCAGGTGACCGCCCCGACCCACCCGGTATGCGACGGCGTCGGCGACTTCACCGTCAACGATGAGCTCTACTGCTGCCCGGTGTTCGAAGGCGACGTCGTCCCGCTTCTTCGCACTGACGCCGGCTTGGACCCGAGCCGCTTCGTGTCGTCCTACGAACACGTCCGCCACGGCGAGGCGCAGGCGCCGGACTGCTCGGGCCACCCGCCCGCCAGCGATCTCGTCGGCTGGGCGAAGGCCGCCGGGCGCAGCCCGCTGGTCTATCTGCTGCCCGGCGACTCCGCGCGCACGTTCGCGCTGGAGAACTACCGCCGGCTGGTCGGGAACGCGCTGGCCTGGGTCGCCTCGCCCGGAGCACACCGGTGGGCGTCCGAGCATCCCGTCCGGATCGACCCGGCATGACCGGCATGACCGGCATGACCGGCATGACCGGCATCGGACGGATAGCCGCCGGTGCCGGATCGGGAATCGACGCCGTTTCTTGACTCATCCTACAGTTAGGTGTCTACAGTCGACACGACCGGCAGACACGCAACCAGCAGACACGGGAAGCGGGGCGGTGAGGTCCGTTGGAGCTGGCTGGGATCGGTGACCGGGCACAGCGGGATCCAGATGGCGTCGCCCTCGTCGACGACTTCGGCCGGCTCACCTGGGCGGAGCTTGCTGAACAGGTCCGTGCCGTCGCCGCCGAGATGCTGGGTGTCGCATCCGGTGACGGTGAGCGGGTCGCGGTCACCGGCGAGAACGTCATCCCCACACTTGTCGCGCACGCGGCAGGCATCCTCGCCGGGGTCGGCACCGTCGCGGTGTCCCGCCAGCTCACCGCCGGTGAACTGGCTGATCTGCTCGTCGATGCCGGTGCGGTGGCCGCCGTCACCGGGCCCGACAGCGTCGACGCGGTGACGGCCGCCGCTGGACCCGCACGACTACGCGCCGTCGTCGTCCACGACGGCCACGACGGCCACGACGGCACGGACCGTGCCCCGGGCCGCACGGACGCCCCCGACGTGATCCCGTGGGCGGACTGGACGGGCAGTGACCGCCCGCTACCAGACCTGGCCGCCCGGCCCGCCCGGCCGCCGCTGGTGTACACCTCCGGGACGACCGGCCGGCCGCGCGGTACCGAGGTGCGCTGGACCGCGCCGACACCCGCGACCGCGGTGGCGTACGCCGCCGCGCTGGCCGCCCGTTCGGGCTTTCCCGCCGGCCCGCACCTGGTGGTCGGGCCGCTGCAGCACAACGGTCCGCTCACCTGCCTGCGTCATCTGCTGTCCGGGCAGCCGGTGGTCGTCCTGCGCCGGTTCGACGCGGAGCGCGTGCTGGGGCTCGTCGACACGTACCGGGTGACGTCCTCGGTGATGGTCCCGACGCACTTCTCCCGCCTGCTCGCCCTGCCCGCGGACGTGCGCGCCCGTTACGACGTGACGAGCCTGCGCACCCTCCCCCACACCGGGTCGGCCTGCCCACCCGACGTCAAACGAGCGATGATCGCCTGGTTCGGGCCGGTGCTGGTGGAGTCCTACGGTGGCAGCGAGGTGGGCACGCTCTGCCGGATCACCAGCGAGGAGTGGCTGGCCCGACCCGCGTCGGTCGGTCGCTGCGTGCCCCCGTTCGAGGTGGTCGTTCTCAGCGCCGACAACGCGGCGCTGCCCGCCGGAGAGGTCGGCGTACTGGGCTTTCGCGCCCCGGCCGACCGGGGCATCCGCTACCACGACGACCCGGCCAAAACCGCCGCCGCCTACCTGGCGCCCGATGTGTTCACCCTGGGCGACGTCGGCTACGTCGATGTGGACGGCTACGTCCACATCACCGACAGGATCGCCGACATGGTCGTCTCCGGCGGGGTGAACCTCTACCCCGCCGAAAGCGAGCGCATCCTCGCGCACCACCCCAAGATCGCCGATGTGGCCGTGATCGGTGTGCCCGACCCGGACATGGGCGAGGCGTTGCGGGCACTCGTCGTCCCCGGTGGCGAAGCCCCCGCCCCCGACGAGCTCGACCGCTTCTGCCGGACCTCGCTCGCCGCGTATAAATGTCCCAAATCATATGAAATCGTTGCAGAGCTTCCCCGTAACGCCATGGGAAAGATCGACAAGAAGGCGCTGCGGCGGCCCTACTGGGACACCGAACGCACCATCTCCGGATGAGAAAAGGGAACCCATGACTGAGGTGCTGTTCGTCCGGCACGGCCTGCCGGTCGCCGGCGTTGCCGACCCGGAGCTGGCCGAGGAGGGAACCATCCAGGCGAAACGGCTGACTGCCTGGCTCGCCGCCGAGCGGGTGGACGCCCTGGCGACCAGCCCGCTGCGGCGGGCCCGCCAGACCGCGGCTGTGCTCGCCGCCGAGCTCGGCTTCGTCCCGACCGAGATCGCCGACCTGCGCGAGTGGGAACCCCGGGAACCCAACGAGGTCTACACGCCGATCGAGCAGATGGCCGCCGACGACCCTCGGGCCAGCGCCGTGGCGGAAGGCCGCTACGGCGACTTCGTGCCCGACCTCGACCAGCCCGCCTTCATCACCCGAGCCCGCGACTGCCTGGAGCAGATCTTCGAGATCTGGCCGTCCGGACGGGTCGTGGCCGTCAGCCACGGCGGGATCATCAACGCCATCTTGGCCGGGGTGATCGGCACCCCTGATCTGTTCTGGTTCAACCCGGGGTACACCTCGGTTTCCCGGGTGGAGAAACTGCGATCGGGCCGGGTCGTCGTCCACTCCGCCAACGAGACCGGCCACCTCCTCGGCAGCCGCCCCTGACGGTCCACAGGTAGCGGCACGGGCACCGCTGACAGCACGGTGAGAGTCGGGAGGGGGATCCTCCCGACTCTCCGACCAAGCCGTCAGCCGTAGGTGACGTAGCAGTTGACTCCGTCGGACTCCCGGTAGCAAGCGGCGTTTTCAATATCAGTAATCTTGGGGCGGATACAACTACTGCGATGTCGCCGGCATCAAGCTCTATCAACGCGGCGCGTCCGACCCGCCGGAGACCATGCTGGATCTCGTCACCACGATCGACCGCGTGTTCCACGAGGCCGGGATCCACCCGCGGCTGTGGAACACCGACACCACCTACCTGATCCCGCTCCAGAAATCCCTGACTGAAACAC
>NZ_CAKKTK010000025.1:0-56218 GCF_920656135.1 Frankia sp. Cppng1_Ct_nod
AGCATGCCGACCAGTGCGGACACGCACGACAGGGCCAGCGCCATCGCGATGACCAGCCCTCCCGCGGCAACCGCAGCCAACGGGTTCGTGTGGATGCGGAACCCGAGGATCATCCCGAACCCGACGACGAACACGGCAGCGACGACGTACCGGACGAAGTCACCGAGAACCGCGCCGACCAGGGCCGCGGAGCGGGCGATCGGAAGGCTGCGGAAGCGGTCGAAGACGCCGGTGGCAAGATCACTGTTCAACGTCATCCCCGTGTACATGCTGGCCATCAGGACGGTCTGCACCATAATTCCGGGGATGACGTAACGAAGGTACCGGTGCCAGTCACCGGCCACGGCACCGCCGAAGAAAAAAACGAACAACAGCACGAACACGATCGGCTGGAGCGTCACGTCGAACAGCTGTTCCGGCGTCCGCCAGCCTTTGATCATATTGCGCCAGGCCAGGATGAGGCCATGCCGCACGCCGTCGACGAAACCCACCCGCCTGCCACCGGCACGGCCAGGCGGGGCTGCGAACGATCCAGCCGTTTCCACCCCGGCCGGGCCGGCGGATGCCGCGGTGTGCGGCGGGCCTGCCGACATGCCGGTGGCGGTGTTCATGCCGCACTCCGATCCGTATCCGTAACGTCGGAACCAACCAGCTCCGGCTGCCCGGGCCGGTCCAGATGACCGGTGAGGCCGAGGAACACCTCGTCCAGGCTGGGACGCAGCAGCGCCAGTTCGGCCGGCACGATCCCGGCCTCGTCGAATCGGCGTACCAGTACAGCCAGCACCGCCGGGTCACTCACCCGGCTGGTCAGCAGGTTCGTGTCGAGGTCCCGCGCCGGCCGTGTCCCGACCAGCTCGGCAACCGTCGCCGCGGCAACGTCGAGCTGTTCAGGGCCGGTGAGCCGGACGTGCAGGGTCTGCGCGCCGGCACGGCTCTTCAGCTCGTCAGGGGTGCCGTACGCGATGACGCGGCCATGGTCGACCACGACGATGTCGTCGGCGAGCCGGTCGGCCTCCTCCAGGTACTGGGTGGTCAACAACACGGTTGTACCGTCGGCAACCAGTTCCGTCACCATCCGCCAGACGTCGTTGCGGCTGTGCGGGTCCAGCCCGGTGGTGGGCTCGTCCAGGAACAGGACGGCGGGATTCCCGACAAGGCTCGCGGCCAGGTCGAGCCGGCGGCGCATCCCACCGGAGTAGGTCCGTGCCCGCCGCGCGGCGGCCTCGGCGAGGTTGAACATCTCGATGAGGTCACCGGCACGGGTCCGGGCCTGCCGTCGGGAAAGCCCGAACAGCCGTCCGATGAGGTAGAGATTCTCCAGCCCCGACAGGTCCTCGTCCACGGAGGCGTACTGGCCGGTCAGGCCGATACGGGCCCGAACCCGATGCGGATCGGACACCGTGTCGAAACCGCAGACGCGGGCATGACCGGCGGTCGGTCGCAGCAGAGTGGCCAGCACCCGGACGGTCGTCGTCTTACCCGAACCGTTCGGACCGAGCATGCCCAGCACGGCGCCGGTACGCCCGACGAGGCTGACACCATCCAGCGCGATGACCGCACCGAACCTCATCACCAGTCCCTCGGCTTCGATCGCTTCTGCCACGAAGATCCCCTGCTCTGTCTCTGTTTCTGTCTCTGTTTCTGTCTCTGTCTCTCGCCTGCCCGACCGACGCCCGTTCGACGTGGGCGGTCCACGGTGGGCCGGGCCCGCCATGGTCAGGACGAACTGTGCGCGACGACGCTGACCGGATGGGCACACCGCGCTGACCGGACGCACACACCACTGACATGACGCGCACCGGACTCGACATCGAACATACGTTCACCTAACGTGTCCGCATGTCCCTTCAGTACAGCCTGTTGATCTCGGGTGAAGTTGAGATCAACAGCGATCCCCCGTCAAACCGCATCCACCTGGACGACACGACATGGGTCGACGTCACTCCAGGGTGGTTGCGCGGCGCCGACGAGCTGTGCGAGATCCTCGCCGCACAGGTGTCGTGGCGACGCGGACGGCGGTGGATGTACGAACGGATGGTTGACGATCCGCGCCTGTCACGGTGGTATGCCGTGTCCGAACCGCTGCCCCACCCGGTGCTGGGATCGGCACGCGGCGCACTGCATACCCGGTACCAGGTTCCGTTCGGCCCGGTCGGGCTCAACTTCTACCGCGACGGAGATGACAGCCTCGCGTTCCACCGCGACCGCGAACTACGTAGGCTCGACGACACCCTGGTGGCGATCGTGACGCTCGGGGCACGGCGTCCCTTCCGGTTCCGGCCGCGTGGCGGCGGAGCCTCGCGGACCCTCTTCCCCGCTTCCGGTGATCTTCTGGTGATGGGAGGCCGCTGCCAGGCCGACTGGGAACACGCTGTCCCGAAAGTCACCGCCTGCGGCCCCAGAATCAGCGCATCCTGGCGCTGGGTCAACTCGTGAGTGGATGATCGGTGAACGGAAGTTCGTCGCGATCGGGCATGACCTTCCCGGCCCGCACAGCCGGCTGGCCCGAGCGACCCGGTTCGTCGTCCGCGGTCACCGGGTCGAGCAGGTAGGCGCCGTTGTTGTGCACGTTGCCCACCTGCGCGCTGACGGGATGGGCACGCAACACGCCGGGCGGCGCGGGTGCCAGCATCCCGGTCAGGGCCACCGGATCGTCCAGACGGGGGTCGAGCCAACGCGACCAGGATGACCGCGGGAGGAGCACCGGTGAACGTGGATGCAGAAACTCCAGGCCACCCGCCGCGGTGGTCGTGATGACGGTGAAGGTCGCGAGCCGACCGCCCGATGGCGGCTGCCACACCTCGTACAACCCAGCGAACGCGGCAGGCTCACCGTTGTCCGGACGAACCAGGTACGGCTGTTTGCGCCGGGCGCCCTCCACCCGGTGCCACTCGTAGTAACCGGTGGCCGGTACGAGGCAACGGCGCGCCCGAAACGCGGCACGGAACGCCGGCTTGATGGCCACGGTTTCCGCCCGAGCGTTGATCAGACGGGTACCGATGGCGATGTCGTCGGCCCACGACGGCACCAAGCCCCAGCGGGCCAGCCGGAGTCGAGCGTCCGCGGTCGGCTGGTCACGCGGGATGACAACCACCGGGGCCGTATTCGTCGGCGCGACGTTGAAGTTCGGCTCCGCACCACCGGTCTCGTCACATGCCGTGAACGACTCCGCCAGCTGCTGCGTGGTGAAGGTGTTGGCGTAACGACCGCACACGGATTCCGAGTCTGCCACATGCCCATCCGCAGGGCCTGCCGGTCAGCGCACGAGCTGACCGGTCAGCGCACGAGCCAGTCCCCCGCAACGGTGAGGCAGAGCAGGGAGACCATGGCGAAGAACGCCACCCACATCGACGCCGGGGTTGCGGTGAGCCGCGCCAGCTGATCCGGGTCCGAGGTCGGCGCCCGGCCGCGACTTCGGGTCCGCTGGACCTCGACGATCGGTCGCAGGCCACCGAGCAGGAGAAACCAGGTGATGAAGGCGGCGAACACCTCCTGCCAACGATATGGCGCGAGGACGGACACGGCGATGACGGTCGCGGTGCTGAGCACGATCGACAGCGCTCCGAAGGCGTTGCGGATGGCGACCAGCACTCCGAGCAGCAGGACCACGCTGACCCGCAGCATCAGGCTCACCTGGTTGACCGCCAGCAGGGCGGCCCCTCCGAGACCGAGCAACGAGGGCGTGATGTAGCCGGCCGCAACAGTGATCACAACACCGAGTCCGGTCGGGCGGCCCGCCGACACGGTCACCCCGGACGTGTCGGAATGCAGCCGGATCCCGCCGAGCCGCCGGCCGCTCCCGACCGCGGCAAGCGCGTGTCCGCCCTCGTGGGCAATAGTGATCACATGTCGAGCCACCGGCCACAGCCGGTTGTTGAGCACCACGACCAGAGCGACCGCGGCGCCGGCGACCGCTGTCCAGCGTGGCGGATTCCCGGATGTGAGTAACTGCGTCCACTCGGCATGCAGCCGGGTCCACTCGTCAGGCGTCGCACGTCTCCTGTCTCACTGGCGTTCTGTCCCACTGGCGTTCTGTCCCACTGGCGTTCTGTCCCACTCGCGCCGCTGTACAGGCGGGTGCGGTGTCGGTGTGACTGCCGGAACCCGAGTATGCAATGCTCCGGGGACCGATCGTCGAGCGCCTGCCGGGTGCGGCCTCCTCCCGGTTCACACCACTCAGGGTACGATCAGACACTCACTTTCTGCGGCCGGTATGAGCCATCGACACAACGAAGAAGGTCGGGAGGTCAGGAGCGGGTGGCGGAACTCGTCTACCAGCCGGTGATCCGCTTTGCGCTCGGGTTCTTCAAGGCTCTCGATCTCAAGCTGGATGTGCACGGGCAGGAGCACGTACCGGCCACGGGCGGGTGCGTCGTGGCCATCAACCACGTGTCCTACCTGGACTTCGCCCTCGCCGGCGTCCCGTTCTGGTACTCCCACCGCCGCCTGGTGCGTTTCATGGCCAAGCACGAAGTCTTCGCCCACCCTGTCGCCGGGCCCCTCATGCGAGGGATGCACCACATTCCCGTCGACCGGTCGGCCGGTGCCGGCTCGTACCGCCATGCGGTGAAGGCCCTGCGGGCTGGCGAACTCGTGGGCGTCTTCCCCGAGGCGACTGTCAGCCGGAGCTTCTGCCTCCAGCCCTTCAAATCCGGGGCGGCCCGGATGGCCGCCGAGGCAGACGTCCCGATTCTCCCGGTCGCCATCTGGGGCAGCCAGCGCATCCTGACCAAGGGACGGCCGCGTAACTTCCGGGCGGCGCGCGGCACCCCAATCTCGATCATGCTCGGGGAGCCGATCCCCCCAGCCGAGCTCCAGCACTCCGCTACCGGGACGCAGCTGCTCGCGGACGCCATGGCGAAGCTTCTCGCCGATGCGCAGCGCGACTATCCACCACCGCGTCCCGGCGAGTCACCGTGGTGGCTTCCCGCCCACCTCGGGGGCGGCGCGCCCACCCCTGAGACGGTTGCCCGTGAGCAGGCCACACTGCGCGACACGAGCGGCGAGAGCGACACGAGCGGCGAGAGCGACACGAGCGGCGAGAGCGGCGAGAGCGACACGAGCGGCGAGAGCGACACGAGCGGCGAGAAGAAGTAACGACGCGCGGGGGTCGCAGCGGCGTTCCACTGTTCGCGGAACACCGACGGCCGCACCGACCGGGGTCGTCGGCGGTGTCGGCAACAAACGCGAATGTTGTCAGAAACGTCTCACCGTGCCGTATCGGACGCATTCCTGAAACAAGCACCTCGTCAAACGTGGGGTAACGGAAACATTGCGGCCAGCAAACATTCGATTGTAACCGCCGTCAACAACCATGACGCAGATCACCCGGTCGACCGCGAACACGGGAAATCGCGAACAGATATCTACCACCACGGCGGTGTGATGCTCGTTGGATGCCGCGGGCGGCACCGGGAGGTGCCCGAGGAAGGTCTCGCACCGTCACGACGAGGAGTTGTGACACCACCCCGGCGGTAGGCCCGAGCAACGAATCGCGGTGACTGCCTCCTGCCGGCATCCCGCGGCGCTCTCGGCCGGTGTCGGCTCAGGATGTGCTGGTCCGAGCTGTCACCAGGTGTCAGGAAACCCGCGCCCGAAGGTTCGCCGGCCGTTCCCGGCATGGCCACGCTGGGAACGGCCACGCTGGGAACGGCCACGTTCCGAGTCCCGAGCCCCGCGGGCCGATGCCGCACCGTCCAGATCCCAGTGCTTATAGCACAGTGCCCGGACAGTTTTAGCAGAAGGGGTGGGCAGGCATTTCGGTGGGGGCCGCATCTAGGGGACCGTCCGACCACGATGCCCTCCTGAGACAAGGCAAAGGCTACTTGCAGACAACAACCGAGGCTCAGATGTGTCCGGGCTCTCTAGGGAAGCAGGGCGACCCGTTGGTAACCTCAAGCACCAACAACATTTCGCATCGGCCCACACGGCTCGCCGGGTCTGTGTTTACAAGAGACTCACCTGTTCCTGTCGACGGAGGCGCCCACGATGGCTGTACAAGAGCTGGTAATGCCGGCTGCAAGCAGGGTCGGCACAGTGGTCGCGATCGGACAGCAGGTTCGAGTCCCGAAGACCGCCGAGCTTGTCGCGGCGCATCTGCGCCGCCGCATCGTCCGGGGAGAACTCGTCGAGGGCGACGCCCTTCCCCCCGAGGCGACGCTCATGGAGCAGTTCGGTGTCTCCCGGCCGACGCTGCGTGAGGCGTTCAGAGTCCTGGAGTCCGAAGCGCTGATCACGGTCAGGCGTGGCGCACACGGCGGCGCACGGGTGCACACCCCGAACGGGGACATCGCCGCCCGCTACGCCGCCCTCGTGCTGGAGTACCGCGGAACCACCCTCGCAGACATCCACCAGGCCCGTGCGGTGATCGAGCCGCCGTGCGTGGCGCTCCTGACGGAAAGCCGCACCCAGGAGGACCTCGACAGGCTCAGGATCGCGGTGAACGAAACCGCGGCTGCGACCGCGACCGACGATCCGGGCCAGTGTCTGCAGGCCAATCTCGCCTTCCACGTTCTGCTGGTCGAGCTTGCCGGAAACACCACCCTGTCGGTTCTGTCCGGCATGCTGCGCCACATCCTCGATCTTGCAACTCTCTCGCATCCGACGGTGGACCAGCGTGGCCCGGAGCACCGGCTGACGATCCGCCGACGCCTCCTCGCCCACGAGCGCGTCGTGGAACTCATCGAGGCACGTGAAGCACGGGCCGCGGAAGATCTGTGGCGGGCGCACCTGCTGGAGACCGGCGAGTACCTGACCGACGGCCCGATAGCCGCCACCGTGCTGGACCTGCTCGGCTGAGGATCGAGCACCTCATCTAAGCGGGTCGTCCCTCCCGGGAGCGGTGTCGTCAGAGCCCGGGCGATATGCACGCTCGTTCGAGCGCGGCCGCTCGCGTCTCGAACGGACCGTCAGCAAGCAGGCCGGCGAGCGACCAGCGGACGACCCACCAGCGATGGCCATCATCGTCGCAGACAACCTGCATCGATCCGTCATCGTGACCGCTGGCGTCGTCCCGGGCACTGCGGCGGGAAGCGGCCGTCCGGTATCTGAAACATGAATGGCGCAACGCCGTCAATCGTCCGTCCACTTCTTCGGCGGTCGGCGGCCGGTCATCCAAGTATTCGGACAACCACCGACGGTGCGGCCTTTCGCCGCTCCACCCAGGCAGACTTACACCCATCGCACTTGTTGTCAAAGCGCAGAACCCGCCCGCAGGTTGGAGCCCCCCTTCCTCAGGGCATGGCCGTTACCAAGAGCATTCCTACGACTCCCAATCCATCAACGAAGGGGATCGAAGGGCGCGAGTTCCACGGGCCGCCGACCCGTGGTGACCGCCTCTGCCACCAACTGCCCGGTGACTGGACCAAGGGTAATTCCCCACATTCCGTGACCGCCAGCCGCGAACACCCGCGGGGACGCGGTTCGCCCGACAACGGGAAGGCCGTCCGGTGTACACGGACGCGAACCAACCCATTCCTGCGTCCGCATGTCGAGGTCGACACCGGTCAGCAAAGGGCGGACCGCATTGACGATCGCAGCGATGCGTCGGTGATCGAGCGGCGCTCCAGGTTTCCGGAACTCCATCATCCCGGCGATGCGCAGCCGGTCCCCGAGGGGTGTGCAGGCCACCCGGTGTGCGGGAAAGTACAGCGGACCGTCGGGAACCTGACGGGCGGCGACGCTGAAGCTGTACCCGCGTCCGGCCTGCACCGGG
Organism: Frankia sp. Cppng1_Ct_nod; assembly: GCF_920656135.1. Taxonomy (NCBI): domain Bacteria; kingdom Bacillati; phylum Actinomycetota; class Actinomycetes; order Frankiales; family Frankiaceae; genus Frankia; species Frankia sp. Cppng1_Ct_nod. The sequence goes on from NZ_CAKKTK010000025.1 coordinate 7,715, forward strand.
ATCCGGACTCCGAACGGGTGAACCAGTTCCCCCAGCCACGCGCCGTTCGCCACGACGACCGCGTCGAACCGGGCGATCTGCCCCGTCGAAAGGTCCAGTCCTACCTCGCCGGCACCATTCAGGCTGTCGCGGGCATCGAGAATCCCCGGACGGCCTACGTGGATCCCCCGGACGCCGACCCCCTCCCACAGGTCACCGCCGCGGGCTCGGACACTGTCCGCGAGCGCCGTCACCAAACGCCCCGGATCGCAGAAGCGCTGTCCGTCGATGCGGACCGCAGCATTGATCTCTGTGGTCAGCGCCGGCAACAGTCCACGCACCGCGGGTCCGCTGAGCAGTTCGAACTCGACCTTCTGCCCGGCAGCGCGGATCTCCTCCAGTTCGGTGACCAGCCCCTCCCGCTCGCGCGCGCTGCGGTAGCAGGCCAGAAACGGCGCGGCCGGGGGGGTGGATGTCTCCACGCCCCCGGCCGCGAGCAGATCGAAGGCGGCGAACGCCCTGCGGTTGAGCGGGGCAAGTGCCCCCATCGCCACCCGCCAGCGGCCTGCTGTGCTGTTGCGGACGAATCCGGCAAGGAACCGCAGCAGCCGAGGGTCGGCGCGGAGCGGCACGTACACGGGTGAGGCGGGGCTCAACACAGCGCGGGCGCCATAACGCAGCACAGCCGGTTCCGGCAGGGGCGTCGCCAGGCTCGGCGTCAGCCAGCCGGCGTTACCCCAGGAGGATCCGGCGGCCACATGATCACGTTCGATCACCGTGACCTGGACTCCGCGCTCCTGCAGAAACCATGCGGTGGACAGCCCGACCATGCCGGCGCCCACGACCGCCACCCGTTCGAACGCGCTCACCGGGCACGTACTGTCGTCGCCATGCGGCCGATGATGGCGGTGGGCAACGCGTGATTCATGCGATTCTCGCCTATCTCACATGCCCACTGTGTCTCCAGGGCCTCACTGTCGGCGACAGTCAGGTACGCTGCCCGGCCGGCCACGCCTACGACATCGCCCGGCAGGGGTATGTGACGTTCACCACTGGACGGGCCAACGAGATCTCCGGCGACAGCGCCGACATGGTGCAGGCGCGGGAGGCGTTCCTCGCTGCCGGCCATTTTACGGCGCTCGCCGACGCGCTCGCTGAAACCGTCCTGGGACAGCAGACCAAGAGCGACACCGAGCTTGGGGACACCCATGGCCGGCAACCCGGTGGCCAGCCGGTCATCGTCGACGTCGGGGCCGGTACCGGCTATTACCTGGCACACCTGCTTCGAGCGTGTCCAGGCGCGGTCGGAATCGCCATTGACGCGTCCCGCTACGCGCTGCGGCGGGCGGCCCGCGCGCATCCGCTGATCGGTGCCGTCGGGGCGGACGTGCGCAGTCCGTTGCCCATCCGCACCGGCGTGGCATCCCTGATGCTCGACGTCTTCGCGCCACGCAACGTCGCGGAGATGCGCCGCGTTCTGCGACCGGACGGCAAGCTGGTCATCGTGATGCCCACCGCCCGGCATCTGGCCGATATCGTGAATCCGCTCGGCCTTGTCACAGTGGACGACAGAAAGGCCGCGCGGCTGCGCGAGAAACTTGCCGGCCTGTTCGTCCGTCAGGACCGGCTGATGCTGGACCTTGAGCTTTCCCTGAAAGCAGACGATCTTTTGAACCTGGTGATAATGGGTCCGAGTGCCCATCACCGACGGGTGGCGGATGTCCGGGAAGTCATCGAGAACAGGTGGCCGGACGGAGTTTCCCTGACGGCATCATTCACTATCGAGATCCATCAACCGGCCAGGTGAGCAAGATTACTGGGTTCGAACATCGAGCTGATCGTGACCGGGACGAGAGCGCGTTGGGCGATGATCCTCTCGAGTTCTCCGTAGAGATTAACGACCACCTGCTGGTTCGCATGCCCCAAAACGATTGCTCCCGGTTGGAGGGACTCGCGCGCGGCGGCGACGAGTTCATCGGCCGTGACCCCCAGCCGGGAGTCCCCCACCGTACCGTTCCACATGAGAATCCGCGAGTAGCCGAGTTCGGCGAGGATCGCCCTGGACCGCTCGCTGTACTCCCCATACGGCGGACGGAACCACGGACGGGTGCTGACACCGAATGTCCGCTCGATCCAGTCGTCATTACGTTCGACCTCGGTCCGCAGCGCCGAATCCGACAGCGTACGGATACTGAAGTGGCTCCAGGTGTGATTGACCATTGTAACCCGTCCAGCTTCGATCAGCGACCGGACGGCGTCGGCATGTGGATTCCACACTTTTTGGTACATGCCGTTCGGTGCAAACGAGAGGGGAATATTCGTTCGCTTGGCGAAATCGATGTACCCGGCAACCGCGATGGCGTTGAATCCGTCGTCAACGGTAAGGGCGATCTGTCGGGTCGGTCCCGGGGCGTTGAACAGGATCTGCTGCTTCTCGATCACAGTTGGCGCGAACACGGGAGAAGATGCCGGCGCCGATGGTGGCTCCCCCCGTATAGCGGGCACGGAAGCCGTACCCGCCGGACCGAGGTGCGCCGATCCGGGAGCCGACCACAACGCCGAATGGCGCGGTGAGCCAGCTGATGATATGCCGTTCCGGCCGTTGTCGGAACAGCCGACAATCAGGTCGGCAGCCCCTAGGGCGAGGATTCTTACGAGGGTGCGTCGGTCCACTCATGAAATTCTGAGGACGACGGCTACTCTGCGCAACAGATCGCTGGTGGGATCGGCGTACCGGCACTTTTTCGGTGACCGCGTGTCAGGACAACAACCGGGATTCCCAGGCATGTACCGCCCCCGGACGCGCGCCATTATCCGCAAGCCAGCCCCGCGCGCCACCGCAGTGGCCGTCAATGATGGCCAGCACCCGCTCGACCGCCGGCGCCGAGATCCCGGTCATGTCAGGACCGTCCATTCCGCCCCCGACGGGCAACAGCGGATGGGCACCCATCCGACTCAGCACCCCCGGCATGTTCGTGGCTGTGGCCGCGTAGTCCGTGAGTACCGCATCCGTTTCCACCCCCGCCGCGCGCAGCAGCACCGCTACGACAAGACCGGTCCGGTCCTTGCCGGCCGCGCAGTGGACCAGAAGCGGTGCTGGCGCGTCCACCGCGAGGTGGAGAATCTGAACGACCTTTTCAGCGGCAAGCGAAAGGATCGCCAGGTACAGCGCGTCCAGACCACCGGACAGCGCGCGGGTTGCGCTGGAGGTGCGATCAGTGGGATCGACATCGCCGAGTAGCGGGATCACGTGGACGGCGGTCCTGTCCGATGCCAGCGGATGTGCGCCACTACCCCGCTCGACCGGCGACCGCAGATCGATGACCGTGCGTGGCGGCCATTCGAAATCAGCGGATGGTGACCAGTCGTCACGCCGAGGCGCCTCACTGCGATAGAGCACACCCGTCCGGGTGAGCCGGCCGTCCCCGGTCGGCATTCCACCCACGTCCCGCAGGTTCACCAGGCGCGCGAGATCGGGTCGGGATGCCGTCGTGTCGCCGGTGCTCATGGGCTCACTCTCCAGGTGATCGTCCGATGCCTTCCCAGTTGAGCACACCCACCCGCAGTGGGGCCGGGCCGAAGGAGAAAGTTCACCTCCAGATGGGGAGCGCCCCGGCCGGCTCCCGGTCAGGGCTGGTACCGGGTCCGTATCCGCTGGCGATGCGGGTCCGGGACGAGTTGGGTGAGCTGTTCGCTGACGAGGGGTTCGCCGAGGCGTTCGGGGTCCGGGGCAGGCCGGGGTGGTCGCCAGGACGGTTGGCGCTGGTCACGGTGCTGTAGATGGCCGAGGACCTGACCGATCGGGCGGCGGCGGCGCGGGTGCGGTTCGGGATGGACTGGAAGTACGCGTTGGGGATTGGGTGTGCGGCGCCCATCTCGTCAGGGACTTGCGGTCGGTCCACGAGGGTGACCCGGACGGGCAGGTGTGGGCCGACGCGATGGCGAACACTTTACTGGAGGCCCGCGACGCCAGACCCGCCAAGGTCCAACAACGGGCCTCCGGGAGCTGCTGGCGCACCCTGCAAGGCCTCATCGACTTCGCCGTCGTGCAGTCCTACCTGTCCACCGTCACCAAATGGGGCCTGGACACCCTCGACGCGCTCACTTAGTTGTTCACCATCGGCGCCTGGCTCCCGCCCGCGACCCAACCCTCCTGACGCCACGCTCAGCAACCAGCAATCCCAGCTGAACAGCTACCAGTATTCGGGATTTTTCGTATCAGAATCCCGACATGAACGCGACTCGACGGTGGCGAGCCAAGAATCTTATGGGGGATAGCGCTATGTTTATGAATCGTTAGTCATTCTGTCGAATCAATTGCCGTTCCGCCGTCATGCCAGGGGTCGATGAGTTCGACCTCCGTATGCACGAAATCCTTCGCGTTACGGGTTGCGAGGCCAGCCGAGTAACTGCGACAAATCGCCGCGATCTGGGCGTCTGCCGTGCTGACGGGAAGGCCATGGTGCTCGCGGCTCACGACGATCTCGGCGAAGTGACTAGCAGCCTCGTCGTCGAAGGGAAGAATCCGGCCAGGGAAGTCCTCCTCAAGGGTGCGGCGTACCCGGTCGGCGAGGTCGGCCCTGCGTCGTCCTGCTGGCAGGCACGCAACGCCGTACCGCAGTTCGGCGGTCGTCACCGCGGTCAGGTAGACGTCGCCGACGGTCTGCGCGTCGACCCACGCCACAACGACGGGATCAGCGCGCGGATGCATCAGCTCCGAGATGACATTCGCATCCAATACGATCACGAGGGAAATTCTGCCGGCTGGGGCTGGTCGGTACGCGGTGGCGGCGAGAGGGTGAAACCGTCGAGATCGGTGAAACGACGCTGAATACGGCTACCCAGCCCCCGCTCCGCCGCTGGCCCGGTCAGCGCCGCACGCAGAATAGCCCGAACCTCAGCCTCCATCGACCGACCGTTTTGCGCCGCTCGTATCCGCAGTCGGGCCTTGATCGTGTCGTCCAGCTCTCTGATGGTCAATGTGGCTATCCGGCTCACTTCCAGATGCAATGCTAGCATTGCAGTCATCATCGGAGCTGCAGGGAGGGCGGGAGCCAAGCCGTAACGAGCCGCGGGGGTCTGTTGCGTTATGTGGAGGCAGGACATGGCAGGCACTGCCAGACCGGTGATCAGATCGTCAGGGTGAGTTCGGTGAAGGCAGCCGTCAGCCGCAGGTGCGGGTCGGTGTCGACGCCGAGTTCGTAGTGGCCGCGGCGGATGTTCTCCCGCGAACGCATGACCGGCTGCGACCGTCTGGGCGGAGCGGAAGCGTTTGAGTCCGCGGATCGGCCCGTGGGACCCTGCTGGTTAATCCCGTGGGACCCTGCTGGTTAATTCGGCGTCATGCAGCCTGGGCGAGTTCGAGGCGAGCGAGGCGGGCGAGACGGGGGGTGCGGTCGAGGGGGTGGCCGTTCCAGAACATGTCGCGTTTGACGCTCCAGCGGGCGTCACGGTTATACGGGGAGGTTAGCCGCGCTCTGCCGGGCGGGAGACCATCCACCTCCGCCTCCCGCCGCTTGACCACCTCCCGCCCGCCGCTCGTGGTGGTCCGGGTGTAGTTCTGCGCCAGGACCATCGGTAAGACCTCGACGGCGGGCATGTCGGCCAGACCGGGGCGCCCGGCGCGACGGCCGAATTAACCAGCAGGGTCGCGCTCCTCAGCAAAACCGAGAGAAGCTGGCGCAGACTCGCACGCCGGGAGCTCTACCAGCACAGCTGCTCCCGTCGCTGTCGGTATCCCGAGTGAGGGAGCGCAACGATGGTCGAACCGCCCGGGCACCCGGTACCCGAACACCCGGCACCCGAGGCCCGCCTGCTGATCGTCGACGATGAACCGAACATCGTCGAACTGCTGTCGGTGAGCCTGCGGTTCGCGGGCTTCGAGGTCGCCACCGCGGCCAACGGACCGGATGCCGTGACCGCAGTCCAGTTGTTCCAACCGGATCTGGTCGTGCTCGACGTCATGATGCCCGGCATGGACGGGCTTACCGTCCTGCGCGAGCTGCGTGTGCATGGTTGCCGCATCCCGGTCGTGTTCCTCACCGCCCGCGACGCTGTCGAGGAGAAGGTGCGTGGCCTCACCCTCGGTGGCGACGACTACGTGACCAAGCCGTTCAGCCTCGCGGAGGTACTCGCCCGGATCCGCGCGGTGCTGCGCCGGGTGCGCGATGCGGGGGCTCCCGGCAACGGCAACGGCACGGACGGCAACGGCGCCGGCACGCCGGCCAGCCGGCTGAGCTTCGCCGATGTGGAACTCGACGACGAGACCCACGAAGTGTGGAAGGACGGCGAGCCGGTAGCGCTGTCACCCACCGAGTTCAAACTGCTCCGCTACTTGATACAGAACAGCGGACGCGTCCTGTCGAAGATGCAGATCCTCGACCATGTGTGGAACTACGACTTCGGCGGGGACGTCGGGATCGTCGAGTCCTATGTGTCCTACCTGCGAAAGAAGATCGACAAGGACGAACCGAGATTGATTCACACCCTGCGCGGCGTCGGTTACATCATGCGGATTCCACAGTAATGATCTTGAAGCGGCTGCGAGGTGCCACCGCCGACACTCCGCTGCGGATCAGGTTGGTAGCGGCCGTCCTGGTGCTGGTCGCCGTGGCCCTCGGCGCCGCAGGTTTCGCCGGGACGGCCGCGCTCCGCACCTACCTGGTCAGCCGCGTCGACTCCCAGCTGACGACGACCGCCCACAGCACCCGGGAACACGCCGGCTGGGACAGCTTGTACGCCGATCGTTCCAACACCGATCGTTCCAACACCGATCGTTCCAACACCGATCGTTCCAACACCGATCTTTCCGACGCGGACCGGAAGCGGCTCGACATGATCAAAAATGCGGGCCGCCCGGTCACGGATGCGGTCTACATCCTGTGGACCGACGCCACCGGCGGTCCCACGACCAGTCCCGATCTACAGGTGCCGGCCGGCGGCGTGCGCAGTGCCCCGGCCCTGCCACGGCTCGACGCGGCAGGAGTGTCCGCGCTCGCCGGACGGCCCTTCACCACGTCCGCCACCGGAAAGGGAGACGACTGGCGCGTCCTCGTCACCGCCCTCGCGGACGGAGCCGGTGCGGTGACCGTGGCCATGGGCCTCGAGGACGTGGACAACACCATCCACCAGCTCGAACTCATCGAACTGGTGGTCGGTGTCATCGTCCTCGCCGTCCTCGGCGTCCTCGCCTACCTGGTGGTGCGTTCCAGCCTGCGCGGACTCGTCGCGGTCGAGACCACCACCGAGGCGATCGCCTCGGGAGACCTGACCCAACGGGTACCGAACACGGGACGCCGCAGCGAGATCGGACGCCTCGCGAGCGCCATCAACACGATGCTCGCGCAGATCGAGGCGGCATTTCGTGCCCAGCGGACATCCGAGGCCAGCGCCCGGGCGTCCGAGGAGCGGATGCGTCGTTTCGTCGCCGACGCCAGCCACGAACTGCGCACCCCGCTCACATCCATCCGCGGGTTCGCCGAACTGCACCGCCAGGGTGCCGTGAGCGGTCCCGAAGCGGTGAGCCGGATGCTGGAACGAATCGAGACCACGGCGACCGGGATGGGTCTGCTCGTCGATGACCTGCTGTTACTGGCCCGCCTCGACCAGCAACGCCCACTGGAACGACGTCCCGTCGACCTGCTACTGATCGCAGCCGACACGGTGGCGGACGCCCGGATGATCGCCCCGGACCACGCGATCACCCTCGACGTCACCGGCCGTATCGACCCGCCGCCCATCGTGTTCGGGGATGAGTCTCGTCTGCGCCAGGTCGCCACCAACCTGATGTCCAACGCCCTCATCCACACCCCACCGGGAACGGCCGTTACCGTACGGGTCGAAAGCGTCGGCGACGATGCCGTCCTGGAGGTCGCCGACAGCGGGCCCGGACTGCCGGCCGAGACCGCACAGCGGGTGTTCGAACGCTTCTACCGGGCCGATCCCTCCCGGTCCCGGTCGCTCGGCGGCACCGGTCTCGGTCTGGCGATCGTCGCCGGACTGGTCGCCGCCCACGGCGGCGATGTCGAGCTGGACACCGCCCCGGGTGCCGGAGCCCGGTTCCGCGTCCGGCTGCCCCGTGGGGACGAGGTGACGGACCCCGCACCCGACAGCGCCACGGTGGGTGACACCACTGTGGGTGACACCACCGTGGGTGACACCGCGGTGGGTGACACCTCGGTGGCCAGCGGGGCTGCGGGTACGTCGTGACGATGACCTGTCCGAGAACGGCTCACAGCAACCTCGCAGCCTGGCTTCAGCGACGGTGAAGACCCCTCGCCCACGGTGGGTATCAGAACGCCGGCACGTCCCCGGGCGCGGACACGAAAGGCAACCCATGGCCATGACGACGCTGGGCTCGTCCAGACCGGTCGCCGCGGACGGGATGCCGCTGGCGGGACAAGCCGCGAATCCGGTCCCGCCGGATCCCATCCCATCGAACGACCCCCAGCAGGGATGGCGGGACGCGGCAGGTCTCGCCACGGCCGGGAGCATGCTCGTCGTGGTGGCACTGTGGGTCGCCCATGGAGGCCTGCGCGACCTGGCCACGGCCGGCCCCGCCGACACCCTGACCGGCCTCGGCCGGATCACCGGCCTGATCTCCGCCGACCTGCTGCTAGTCCAGGTGCTGCTCATGGCGCGTATCCCCTGGGTGGAACGCGCCTACGGTCAGGACGAGCTGGCACGGCGGCACCGCCTGGTCGGGTTCACCTCGTTCAACCTGATGCTCGTCCACATCGCACTGATCACTGTAGGTTACGCGGCATCGGCACGGACCGGAATCCTCACCCAGGCCTGGGACCTGGTGTGGAACTACCCGGGCATGCTGCTGGCGACGGCCGGGTCCGTGCTGCTCGTCATGGTCGTCGTCAGCTCGGTGCGGGCCGCCCGGAGGCGACTGCGCTACGAGTCCTGGCACCTGTTGCACCTCTACGCCTACCTCGGCGTCGGCCTGTCCATCCCGCACGAGCTGTGGACCGGCACCGACTTCACCGCGACCCCCTGTGCCCGCGTCTACTGGTGGACGATCTACGCCGCCGCGGCGGGCAGCGTCCTTGCGTTCCGCATCGGCCTACCGGCCTGGCGCACCTGGCGCCACAGCGTCGTCGTCGACCAGGTCGTCATCGAGGCGCCCGGGGTCGTGTCCCTGCACCTGCGCGGGCAGGCGATCGAACGGATGCGGGCGAGCGCCGGCCAGTTCTTCATCTGGCGGTTCCTGAGCGGACCCGGCTGGTCGCGCGGCAACCCCTACTCCCTGTCCGCGGCGCCGCATCCGCGCTGGCTGCGGATCACCGTGAAGGATCTCGGCGACGGTAGCGGCGGGCTCGCCACCGTACGGCCCGGCAGCCGGGTGCTCCTCGAAGGTCCCTACGGCCGGCTCACCGGGGCGGTCCGCCACCGACGCCGGCTGACAATGATCGCCTCAGGCATCGGCATCACCCCGATCCGGGCGCTGCTGGAAGAACTCGACTACTCGTCCGGCGAGGCCGTGCTGATCTACCGGGCCAGCACCGAAGCAGAGCTGATCCTGCGCCAGGAACTCGACACACTGGCCACGCTGCGCGGCATCCGCACCATCTACCTGCCCGGACGCCGCTCAGCCAGCCGTCTGTCGTGGCTACCGGACCAATTCGCCCACATCCCGGACGACATCGCGCTACGACAGATCGTCCCCGACATCACCGACCACGACGTGTTCGTATGCGGCCCGGACGCGTGGATGGACGCGGTACAGGACGCGGTCGTGGCGGCCGGCGTCCCCTCCGGCCAGCTGCACATGGAGCGGTTCACCTGGTGACTCCCGCTGCCTCGTGAGCGAATCCTCCGGCCGACCAGAAGGGAACCGACCATGCGCCGCATCGTCATCACCATCGCCTCGACCGTCGCGGGTGTCGTCCTGCTTTTCAGCTACCGCACCAGCACCAGCAGCTCCATGGCGCGCTCCGGGTCGACGACCATCACCGCGGGCAGCACCGACAGCAGCACCGACAGCAGCACCGACCCGGGCGGCGGAACGAACGGATCTCAAACCGTGACCGGCTCCCGGGCCAACACCCGGTGGGGCATCGTCCAGGTTCAGATCATCGTCAAGGACGGCAAAATCGCCAGCGCCGACACCGTACAGGTACCGGCCAACAACCGGCGCGACGTCGAGATCAACACAGTTGCCGTCCCGATCCTCAACTCCGAGACCGTGGCCGCGCAGAGCGCGAAGATCGACGTAGTCAGTGGTGCGACCGTCACCAGCGAGGGCTACACCCGTTCGCTGCAGTCCGCCATCGACGCGGCACACCTGTCATGACGGTCCGGGCGACCGGCTCGCCGTCCCGTCGGGCCTGGGTCGAGCAGATCATGGGGATGCCGGTCAGCGTGCACGTCCGTGGACCGCGCGCCTGCGTCGACCCGGGCGTCGAACGGATCGTCGCCGACGTCTTCGACGGACTCCGTCGCGTCGACGCCCTGTTCAGTACCTACCGGCCCGACAGCGAGATCATGAGGCTGAACCGGGGCGAACTGCGACTACGCGAGTGCAACGGGCTCATCCGGGAGGTCGCCGACCTGTGCGCCGAGGCCACCGAACGCACCGACGGCTACTTCACCGCCGACCTGCCGGTGCACGACCGGTCGACGCCCGGCCTGCCGGCGGCGGATCGCTGCCGCTGGTTCGACCCGTCCGGCCTGGTCAAGGGCTGGGCTGTCGAACGGGCCGCCAGGGACCTGTCCGCGATCGACGGCCACGACTACTACCTGGGCGCCGGCGGGGACATCGCCGCCTACGTGGACGACCCGATGTCCCCCGCCTGGAACGTCGGCGTCGAAGACCCCCTCGACCGCTCCCGGGTACTCGGTGCCCTGCCCATACGTTCGGGTGGAATCGCGACGTCCGGCAGCGCGGCCCGCGGCGCGCACATCATCAACCCGCGGACCGGCCGGCCCGCGGGTGGGGATGCGTTGGCCGTGACGGTTGTGGGCCCGTCGGTGATGTGGGCGGACGTCTACGCCACTGCCGCGTTCGCCCGTGGCGCCGACGCGCTGACCTGGCTCGCCGGACTCGAGCAGACCGAGGGTCTGATCGTCGCCGCGGACGGCGACTACCGGAGCACACCCGGGTTCGACCTGCGGCCGGTTTAGCGAACCCCTGAAACCTCCGACGGCGGGCTTCCTTCCCGGGTTGTCGGGGGCGTTCACGGTTCCCTGGACCGTGGGACGGCACTGTTGACACAGCCTGCGCGCGGACGCACACTGCTGCACAAATGCGAACTTAAGTTCACTAGGCGAACAACGTAAAGGAACGCCATCGCCATGGCAGCAGCGAGCGACATCGCGAACGGGCCGGACACGTCCGACACCGACACCGACACCGACCCGGATCCCACCGCGCGCCGGCCAGGAGGCTCGGATGCCGCGGAAGCGACCCAGCTGGAGATCTTCCGGGAGATCCAGGCGTTCCACGCAGACGCCGCGAAGCGCCGGGCCGACGGCACGCCCGCCTCGTCAGACCCGGAGCTGGACTTCCCCCCGTACCGCAGCAGCGTCCTGCGTCATCCTCACCGTCCTGCGGTCACCGCACCGGAGGCGTTCGTCGAACTGGCCGGCCCGGTCTTCGGGGATGCCGACGTGTCCGAGCTGGACGCCGACCTGACCCACCAGCACATCGGTGAACCTCTCGGCGAGCGGATCATCGTTACCGGCCGGGTCCTCGACCGTGCCGGGCGTCCTGTCCGCGGCCAGTTGGTGGAGATCTGGCAGGCGAACGCGGCGGGCCGGTACGCCCACCGGCGCGACCGGCATCCCGCTCCGCTGGACCCCAACTTCACCGGCGCAGGCCGCTGCCTCACCGACTCCGAAGGCCGCTACCGGTTCGTCACGATCAAGCCGGGTGCCTATCCGTGGCGCAACCACCGCAACGCCTGGCGGCCGGCACACATCCACTTCTCGTTCTTCGGTACCGCGTTCACCCAGCGGCTCGTCACCCAGATGTACTTTCCCCGAGATCCATTGTTCCCGCTCGACCCGATCTACAATTCGATCACTGACGAGGACGCCCGCGGGCGCCTGGTCGCCGCATACGACCATGACCGCACCACCGCCGAATGGGCCCTCGGGTACAACTGGGACGTCGTCCTGGACGGCCCGGCCGCCACCCGGCTCGAGCAGGACCAGCATTGAACCCCGCGGAGAACACCGGTGTGCCGGCAACGCCCGGGACCGCGCTCCAGGCCGCGAACGGGCGCCAGGCCACGCCGGGGCAGACCATCGGCCCCTTCTTCGGCTATGCCCTGCCGTTCGCGCACGGCGGCGACATGGCGCCGACGGGCCACCCGGACACGATCACCATCCACGGTGCCGTCCACGACGGTGCCGGGCAGCCGGTGCCCGATGCCCTCCTGGAGTTCTGGCAGGCCGGCCACGACGGCTCCCTCACCGGGAACCCCGGATCGCTGCACCGCGACGGGCACACCTTCACCGGTTTCGGCCGCGTTCCCACCGGCCCGGACGGACACTGGGTGCTGCGCACGCTACCGCCGGCCGTCCCCGCAGGGGCGCCCCACATCGCCGTCGCGGTCTTCGCCCGGGGCCTCCTGCACCGCCTTTTCACCCGGATCTACCTACCGGGCAATGCCCGGGCGAACGCCGCCGACCCGCTCCTGCGCGGCCTTGACCCGGCGCGGCGCGCAACGCTCGTCGCCCACGCAGAGTCCGACCGGGTCTTCCGGTTCGACGTCCGGCTACAGGGCGACGGGGAGACGGTCTTCCTTGAACACCGCTGACGCGGCGGACGTCGGTCTGCTCTCACCGGGCCGGGCCGGCACCGCCGTCGAGCAGGCCACCGGTGACACCGCGTGGCTACAGGCCATGCTCGACGCGGAGGCCGCGCTGAGCCGCGCGCAGGCGAGCCTCGGTTTCATCCCGCCGTCCGCAGCAGCCACGGTTGGTTCCTGCGCTGATGCCGACGCCTATGACGTCCGTGGCATTGCGCTACGCGCCCGCGCCGGGGGCAACCCGGTGATCCCGCTCGTCGCGGACCTCACGGCGGCCGTCGCCGCCCGCGACCCGCACGCGGCCGAGTACGTCCACCAAGGTGCGACCAGCCAGGACATCCTGGACACGGCCGCCATGCTGGTCTCCAGTCGCGCCCTGGGTATGATCACAACCGATCTGGACCGCGCCGCCGTGGCACTCCGCCGGCTCGCGGCCGAACACCGCGACACGCCCCTGCCCGGTCGGACCCTCACCCAGCACGCCGTCCCGACGACCTTCGGTCTGAAGGCGGCCGGCTGGCACCAGCTCGTCCTGGATGCCCGGTCCCGGCTCGGCACGCTGCTCGGCCAGCTGCCCGCCCAACTGGGTGGGGCCGCCGGGACACTTGCCGCCTTCGACGCCTACGCCAACGCCAACGCCAACACCTGTATGGATACGGCCGGGGTCGCCGTGACGACACCCGGCATCGCGCTTCTGGCCGAGTTCGCGCGCGAACTCGGCCTCGCCGAACCCCTCCTGCCCTGGCACACGCTGCGTACCCCGATCGCGGACCTCGGCGCGGCTCTCGCCTTCACCGCCGGCGCACTCGGGAAGATCGCCGCAGATGTACTCCTGGCGACGCGAACCGAGACCGGGGAGCTCGCCGAATCCGTCGGCGGCGGCTCCTCGGCCATGCCGCACAAGAGCAACCCGGTACGTTCCACCCTCATCGCCGCCGCGGCACGCCACGTCGGACCGCTCGCCACCGTACTGATCGGCTCCCTGGTCTCCGAGGACGAAAGGCCCGCCGGTACCTGGCATGCCGAATGGCAGATCCTGCGGGAGGCCCTGCGCCTCGTCGGAGGTGCCGCCGAGGGTACCGCCGACCTCACCGAAGGGCTGCGGGTCGACGCCAGGCGGATGCGCGCCCATCTCGACCTGACCGGAGGCCTGGTGGTGTCCGAACGGTTGTCCATCGCGCTGACCCGCCTGCTCGGCCGGGCCGAGGCAAGACGGGTCAGTGAGGACGCGGCCCGGCGCAGCGTGCGTGAGGGACGCGGGCTGGGTGATGTCCTCGCCGCGGACCCAGCACTCAGAAAGCACCTCGACGCCGCCGAGATCGCCGCGCTCCTCGACCCGACCACCTACACAGGGTCCGCTGCGGCACTGGTCGACCGGGCCCTGAGCGTGCTCGCGGAAGCGGACGCCCGCAGTGACAGCACCGATGACCGTCACAGCGGCCGCGACACCCGGCCGCGGACCCGGGGGGACGCGTGAGCAGCGCCATCCGCCTGCACCACCGCGTCGACGGCCCGGTGTCCGGGTCGCCGCTGCTGCTCGGCCCGTCGCTTGGCACCACCCTGCACGTCTGGGACGAACTGGTCGGGAGACTCGCCCGCCACCACCGGGTGCTGCGTTTCGACCTGCCGGGTCACGGTGGCACCGCCGCCGACGTGGCCGGGGCTGAAACCGGGGCCGGGGCCGGCGTTGCGGATCTCGCCGAACTCGTCCTGGAACTGGCCGACGTGTACGGCTACTCCAAGTTCGCGTATGCGGGGGTCTCGCTCGGTGGTGCGGTCGGAGCCCACCTCGGCGTCCACCGGGCAGAGCGGCTCAGCGCGCTGGCCCTGGTCTGCTCGTCCGCGCGTTTCGGGGAACCGGACGGCTGGCGTGACCGCGCCGCCGTCGTCCGCGAGCAGGGCACGGCCGCGCTGGTGGGACCCGCAGCCGCACGCTGGTTCACCCCCGCTTTCGCCGATCGGGCCCCGGACCGGGTCCGCGGCCTTCTCGCCGAACTCACCGCTGTGGACCCGGCCGGCTACGCCGCCTGCTGCGACGCGCTGGCCGGCTACGACCTGCGGGCGGACCTCGGTCGCATCACCGTGCCGACCCTTGTCGTCGCCGGGCGGGACGACCTGGCGACCCCGCCCGCGCACGCGCGCGAACTCGCCGACGGCATCCCGGACGCCACCCTGGTGGAGATCGCCCATGCGGCGCACCTCGCCGGCGTCGAACAGCCGGCTGCGGTCGGGCGGGCACTGGCCGCCCACTTCGGCCGGCCAGTGCCGGCCGACGACGCCGATCGGCACACGGCCGGGATGACGGTCCGCCGGGCGGTCCTCGGCGACGCCCATGTGGATCGGGCCCAGGCCGCGACGACCAGCCTGACCGCCGACTTCCAGGACCTCATCACCCGGTACGCCTGGGGCGAGATCTGGACCCGGCCGGGCCTGGACCGGCGTGCCCGCAGCTGCGTCACCCTCACCGCGCTGGTGGCCGGGGGACATCACACCGAGCTCGCCATGCACGTACGCGCGGCCGTCCGCAACGGCCTTACCAGGGACGAGATCAAAGAGGTTCTGCTGCAGACCGCCATCTACTGCGGGGTGCCGGCGGCGAACTCCGCCTTCGAGGTCGCCAACCGCACACTCGCCGACCTCGACCTCGACCTCGACCCCGGAGCCACCACCGGCACCACCGGCACCACCCGCCACCCGCTCGGCTGAGGGAGACAACAGTGCAGACCCGCGTTGGGATTATCGGTGCCGGTCCCGCCGGCCTTTTGCTCTCCCATCTCCTTCACCTCGAAGGCATCGACTCGGTTGTCCTGGAAAGCCGCAGCCGCGACCGCGTCGAGCAGCGCCAGCGTGCCGGAATCCTCGAGCAGGGGACCGTCGACGTACTGCGCGCAAGCGGCGTCGGCGACCGGATGGACCGCCAGGGGCTCGTCCACGAGGGCATCGAACTGCGCTTCGACCGGGAGTGCCACCGTATCGACTTCCCGTCCCTGACCGGGGGACGCGCCGTGATGGTCTACGCGCAGACCGAGGTCGTGAAGGACCTGATCGCCCGCCGGCTGGCCGATGGCGGGCATGTCCTGTTCGAGGCCGAGGCCACCGCGGTGGAGGGCATCTCGGCGGACGGCACGTCAGCGGACAAGATGGACGGCGGGCGTCCCACCATCACCTTCCGCCATGGCGACGCCGAGCACACGCTGCGCTGCGACGTCGTGGTCGCATGTGACGGCTTCCACGGGATGGGGCGTCGATGCGTCCCCGCCGGCACGCTGCACACCTGGACCCGGACCTACCCGTTCGCCTGGCTCGGCATCCTCGCCGACGTGCCACCGTCCTGCGACGAGCTGATCTATGCCCGGCACGAGCGGGGCTTCGCCCTGCACAGCATGCGCTCCCCCACTGTCAGCCGGCTCTACCTGCAGGTCACCCCTGACGCCGACCTCGCCGACTGGTCGGACGAACGGATCTGGGACGAGCTCGAAGCCCGCTTCGCGGTCCACTCCGACTGGAACCTCGAACGTGGGCCGATCACCGAGAAGGGCATCACCCCGATGCGCAGCTTCGTCGCGGAACCGATGCGCCATGGGCGGCTCTTCCTCGCCGGCGACGCCGCCCACATCGTGCCGCCTACCGGAGCAAAGGGCCTGAACCTCGCCGTCGCCGACGTGACGCTGCTGGCCCGAGCCCTCACCCGGTGGTTCGCAGACGGGGACCACGCGGCCGTGGACGCCTACTCGCAGACGGCGCTGCGCCGGGTCTGGCGGGCGGAGCACTTCTCCTATCTCATGACCACGATGCTGCATCCCGACCCGGAAGCCGGCGACTTCGAGTGCCGCCTACAGCTCGCGAACCTGCGTTACACCGTCGCCTCGACCGCCGCGGCCACTGTTGTCGCCGAGAACTACGTCGGGGCCGCCTCCGCCTGACAACCATCCGACAACAGCCCGACAACAGCCCGACAACAGGCCCTCCGGTCCGCTGCCCTACCGAACCAATCGCCCGTCCGAACTCGCTCCCTCCCACGAAAGGGGATCCGCACGCCATGGACAAGGTTGTGGCCTCCGCCGCCGATGCGGTGGCTGACATAACCGACGGTGCTTCGCTCGCCGTCGGCGGATTCGGGCTGTGCGGCGTGCCCACCGTCCTCATCGATGCTCTCGACCGGCACGGAGCCACCGACCTGTCCGTGGTCTCCAACAACTGCGGCGTGGACGGTGGCGGCCTCGGCATCCTGCTCGCGCAGGGGCGGATCGTGTGCGTCACCGGGTCCTACGTGGGCGAGAACAAGGAGTTCGCCCGCCAGTACCTGGCCGGTGAGCTGGAGGTCGAACTCATCCCCCAGGGCACCCTGGCCGAGCGGTTGCGCGCCGGCGGCTGCGGCATCCCGGCCTTCTACACCCCGGCAGGGGTCGGTACCCAGGTCGCGGACGGCGGCATGCCGCGCCGCTACCGCTCCGACGGCACAGTGGCACTCACCTCGCCGGCCAAGGAGGTCAGGACCTTCGCCGGTCGCGAGTACGTCCTCGAGGAAGGCATCGTCACCGACTTCGCCCTGGTCCGCGCCGCGCGGGGGGACCGCCACGGCAACCTCGTGTTCTCCCGGGCGGCCCGTAACTTCAACCCGCTCGCCGCCATGGCCGGACGGATCACCCTCGCCGAGGTCGAACATCTCGTGGAGCCAGGCGAGCTCGACCCGGACGAGGTGCACCTGCCGGGCATCTTCGTACAGCGCGTCGTCGCGCTCACCGACGAGCAGTCCGTCACCAAAGGGATCGAGAAAAGGACGGTACGTGCCCGATGAGCTGGACCCGCGAGCAGATGGCCGCCCGCGCCGCCGCCGAACTGACCGACGGCCAGTACGTGAACCTCGGCATCGGGCTGCCGACACTCGTGCCCAACCACCTGCCCGGCGGGGTGGGCGTCGTCATGCAGTCCGAGAACGGGCTGCTCGGCGTCGGCCCGTACCCGTTCGACGACGAGGTGGACCCCGACCTCATCAACGCCGGCAAGGAAACCGTCACCCTGCTGTCCGGGGCGAGCACCTTCGACTCGTCACTGTCCTTCGGCATGATCCGCGGCGGGCATGTCGACGTCGCGATCCTCGGCGCGATGCAGGTGTCCGCAACCGGTGACCTGGCCAACTGGATGATCCCAGGGAAGATGGTCAAGGGGATGGGCGGTGCGATGGACCTCATCCACGGTGCCCGCCGTGTCCTCGTCCTCATGGAGCACACCGCCCGGGACGGCTCACCGAAGATCCTGCCCGCGTGCACCCTCCCGCTCACCGGGAAGGCCTGCGTCCACCGGATCATCACCGACCTTGCCGTCCTCGACGTCACCGCGGACGGTCTGACCCTCGTCGAGACCGCGCCCGGTGTGACCGTGCCCGACGTCCTGACCAACACCGCCGCCGAGGTCGCCGTCGCCGGTTGAGGTCGCCGCCGCCGGCCGGAATTGTCCTGCCCGCGGGTGGGCCTCGCCACTGGTCCGCGCGTCCGACCCGCTCCGCCACGTAGGCTCGATGTCCCACTCACGACTGCGGATGTTGGCGAGTGGAGCCGTTACCACCCGAAACCGGAGCACCGCATACATCCTCGCGCGGCCCGCACCGGAGTTCGTCACCGAAGCAGGTGGTAACCGGAGTAGTGCGTGACCGAGCATGGAGGGACCGCAAGTGCCGACGACGTACGAGCAGGAACTCACATCCGAGCAGACATACGTCGACACCCTGTACAACCGGTTGGACGAGCTGCGTGACCGGATCCGCGGGCAGCTGCGCGCCGTCCTGTTGGACTCGGGTACCGGCACGCCGCAGTCCCGGGTGGAGCGAGATGCCTTCGCCACCGCGTACTCCGACCGGATCG
Source organism: Frankia sp. Cppng1_Ct_nod (assembly GCF_920656135.1). NCBI lineage: Bacteria > Bacillati > Actinomycetota > Actinomycetes > Frankiales > Frankiaceae > Frankia > Frankia sp. Cppng1_Ct_nod. The sequence continues at coordinate 26,316 of NZ_CAKKTK010000025.1, forward strand.
GCCAGCTCGACGCGGCGGAGGGACGGCTGTGTTTCGGCGCCATGGACCACACCGACCACCGACGCGTCTACATCGGGCGGATCGGACTGTCCGACGACGAACACGATCCGATACTGATCGACTGGCGTGCCCCGGTGGCCACCGCCTTCTACCGGGCGACCCTCGCGGATCCGCACGGCCTGGTCCGGCGCCGTCACCTGCGGACCAAGGGACGGGAGGTCAGAGGGTTCACCGACGACGTCCTCGACCCCGCGGGCGCCTCGGACGGTCCGGTGGTCGCCTCGAGCAGTGACGCGCCGCTGTTGGAGGCCCTGTCCGCGCCCCGCTCCGGCCACATGCACGACATCGTCGCGACCCTGCAGGCCGAACAGGACAGGGTGATCCGTGCCGACGCCACGTCCGTCCTGGTCGTCGACGGCGGGCCCGGTACCGGGAAGACCGCGGTAGCCCTGCACCGGGCCGCCTACCTGCTCTACACCGACCGGGAGCGGCTCGCCCGGTCGGGGGTGCTGGTGATCGGCCCGAGTCCGGTGTTCCTGCGTTACATCGAACAGGTGCTGCCGTCCCTCGGGGAGACCGGGGTCGTCTTCGCGACCCCGGGCCGGTTGTTCCCCGGTGTCGACGCCGTCGCCGGGGAGGACGACCGGGTCGTCGCGCTCAAGGGCGACCTGCGGATGGCGAGACTCGTGGCCGCGGCGGTGAAGGACCGGCAGGAGGTTCCCCCCAACGGGGTGGACGTCCCCTACGACGGCGCGGTCCTGTGCCTGGAGCGCCGCACGGTCGAGAACGCCCGCGCCCGGGCGCGGCGTAGCCGCCGACCGCACAACGCAGCCCGGCGGGTCTTCGTCCGTGAACTGGTGACGGCGCTGACCAGACAGGTGATCGGGCACCTTGCCGGTGGCCTGCTCGACGACGACGAAACCGACGAGATCGCGGGGTATCTGCGCGCCGACCCGGATGTGCGGGCGGTCATCGACGCGATGTGGCCGCAGCTGACCCCGCAGGGCCTGCTCGCCGAGCTGTTCGCCACGCCCGCCCGGCTTGCCGCCGCCGGTACGGCGGTCCGGTTGACCAACGCCGAGCGGCACCTGCTGCATCGGCCGGCGGGCTCCCCGTGGACACCGGCCGACGTGCCGCTGCTCGACGAGGCCGCCGAACTGCTGGGCGATCCTGACGACGAGTCCGCCGAGTTGGCGGCGTGGGAGGCCGAGCAGGAGCGGCGCGCCGAACGGGAGTACGCCCGCGAGGTCCTCGACGGGCTGGGCCTGTCGGAGATGGTCGACGCGGACATGATGGCCGAACGTTGGTCCGGATCGCGACGGCGGCGCAGCGCTGTCGAGCACGCAGGTGGCGACCGGTCATGGACCTTCGGTCATCTCATTGTCGACGAGGCCCAGGAGGTGTCGCCGATGCTGTGGCGCCTGCTGTGGCGGCGCTGCCCGATGCGGTCGGCGACCCTGGTGGGTGATCTCGCGCAGGCCGCGAATCCGGCGGCGGCGCGTTCCTGGGCTGATGCGCTGACCCCGCATATCGGGAACAGATGGCGGGTGGAACGACTCAGCGTGAGCTACCGGACCCCATCCGAGATCATGGATGTTGCGGCTGACGTGCTCGCCGCGCAGGACCCGGACGCCGAGCCGCCACGGTCCGTCCGCGCCACCGGCCGGCTCCCGGTAGCGGTGCGCGTCGACGGGAGTGTCGACGCGGTCGTCCGCAGGGCTGCCGACACGGCGTTGCAGGCGGCCGAGGACGTCGGTGAGGGAAAGGTCGCGGTGATCTGCTCGGAGGGCCTGCGCGAGCGGGTCCGCGCGGCGCTGGCGGCCGTGCCGGGATACCCCGCATCGGGATATCCGACGACGGCAGACACCGCGACGGACGCGGCGGACCTGCTGGCCGCCCCGATCGCGGTGCTCACCGTCGCCGAGTCCAAGGGCCTGGAGTTCGACGCGGTCATCCTGGCCGAGCCGGGCGCCATCCTCGGCAGTTCCCGGCGTGGGCTCGCCGACCTGTACGTGGCGATGACCAGGGCCACCCAGACCCTGACCGTCGTCCACTGCGGGGAGCTGCCGACGGTGTTGCACCGGCTGGGGGACCGACCGGCGATGACAACATAGCCCGTTCGTCACAACGTGTACTCGGATGCGGGTGCGGGAACAGACCGGACATGAACTACGGACCCACCAGGACCCCTACGGCCCGCCGGGACGGCACCATCAGTCTGGCCTCCGGAGTCGTCGGCCTGTTCATTCTCCCGATCCTGCTCGGCATCGTCGCGATCGTCTTCGGGATGCGTGGACGGCGCGGCGGAGGCGGCGGCAGGGCGACCGCCGGGTTCGTTCTCGGCGTCATCGACGTCGCACTGTGGATCATCGGCCTGGCCGCCTGGCATTCGCACCTGTACTCCCGGTACTGATCCGGGTCCGATATCGATCCGGCGCCGTGACACCAACCGAAAACGATTCCCCGCCCGGCTCCGTCGCCGTTCGACCCGATTTCCGTCCGCACCCGACCGTCCGATACGGGGACCATCTTCTCTGGCCGTTGCGTGTCGCCGTTATTACGGTGGGCAATAAGAATTTCGACTCGGCGAGGTGATGATGAGCATTTCACCCACAGTGGACCATGCGGGTCTCTCGGTGCTGACCTTCGAAGAGTGCCTGACACTGCTGCGGACAACACCGGTCGGTCGGATTGCCTTTGCCTCGGACGGCGAGGTGGAGATCCTGCCGGTGAACTACACGGTGGACGGAACCATTGTGGCCTTTCGCACGGCGGACGGTTCGAAGTTGATGGCGGCGCTGTCCAACGCTGCGGTCGCGTTCGAGATCGACGGGTACCACGCCGGTTCGCGCCAGGGCTGGAGCGTGGTGGTGAAGGGAACCTGTGACCTGGTGAGCGACCCGTGGCTGGCCCGGTTGGAGGCAACGAGCCTGGAGCCCTGGGCGGACACCATCGCCCGCGAGCGGTGGGTGGGCATCCGCGCGCACTCGATTACCGGACGCCGCATCACCGCCCCCTGAACAGGCGCACGGATCGTGGACCTCGCCGCTGCCGACGGCACAGCTCCGGACAGCTATGCCGTTCGCACGCCCACCGGCTCATTCCGGCCGGAAGAACGGACGAATGCGGCGAGAACCACGAGCAGAAGCAGGCCTTCGACCACGAGGCTCACGACACCGAGAGGTTCGCCCCAGGTACCTTTGTCATCGGTGTAGTCGGTGTAGTCGGTGTAGTCGGGCAGGCCCGGTCCACGGGACAGGATGTAGCCGACAAGTGGGCCGAGACCGACACCAGCGGCGAGCAGTCATCCCACCCGGTCGGGTCGGACCAGCAGAAGACGTGAGCCCGGCACGGTGGAGAGGTGACCGCCGTACCGCTCATCGAGGACGATCCCTCGATCGCCGAGCCGTTGATCCGGTCGCTGTGCCGCGAGGGGTACGAGGTGGACGTCGCCACCGATGGTCCGGGCGGGCTCGAGACCGGGCTGACCGGCCGTCACGACATCGCGATCGTCGACGTCGGCCTGCCGTTCATGAACGGCCTCGAGGTGTGCCGGCGACTCCGGGAGAGATTCCCGGCGTTGCAGATACTGCTGCTGACCGCCCGCTCCCTGGTCGAGGCCGACGGGGGCCGGATCACACTGACCTCACACCGGCCGGCCGTGTTCGCCATCGGCGTGCCCTCGGTGCAAGGTGGTGAGTACCGTTCCTGGCAGCATGGAGGTGACGGCACGCGGTAGGAATGGATCGATGTCGACGCGGCTTCCTCTTCGGTGAAGCCACTTGACAGACCCTGCAAGGAGGTCTCCACCAGTGCTCGACCCGCATGAACTGTACGAGGTCGTCGAGGACCTGCCCGAACTGGGCCGGCCCGTGATGGTGGAGGCCCTCACCGGCGTCGTGGACGCGGGAGGCGCCGTACGCCTTGCCAGCGACCACCTGCTGACCGCTCTCGACCACCGCCTCATCGCGACCTTCGACGTGGACCGGCTACTCGACTACCGGTCCCGCCGGCCCACTATGACATTCCTCCGGGACCGCTGGGAGCACTACGACGAGCCGGTACTCGGGCTGCACATGGTGAACGACAACGCCGGCACACCGTTCCTGCTGCTGGCCGGTCTGGAGCCGGACCTGCTGTGGAAGCGGTTCACCGCCGCCGTGCGTGCCCTCGTCGGGCAGCTGGGCGTTCAGTTGACGGTGGGCCTCAACGCGATCCCGATGGCCGTCCCGCACACCCGCCCGTGTGGCATCACCGCTCACGCCACCAGGCAGGACCTGATCGTCGGCTACGAACCGTGGTTGCAACGGGTGCAGGTCCCGGGCAGCGCCGGCCATCTCCTGGAATACGAGCTGGGACGGGCCGGCCAGGACGCGATGGGCTTCGCCGCCCACGTCCCGCACTATCTGTCCCAGACCGACTACCCCGCCGCCACCGAGGCACTCCTCACGTCGCTGTCACGGGCGACCGGCCTGCTGCTTCCGCTGGACGGGCTGCGATCCGCGGCGGCGGTCGTCCGTGAGAACGTCGACCGCCAGCTGGCACAGGGCGGTGATGCCGCGGTGCTCGTCGGAGCGCTGGAGGAACAGTACGACGCGTACGTGCGCGGCAGGGAGGGCACGAGCCTTCCGACAGCCACCACCGGGCCGCTGCCGACAGCCGACGAGCTCGGTGCAGCCCTCGAGCGGTTTCTCGCCGAGCAGACCGAGCCCGGCGGACCGCCGACCACCTCCTGACCCGTTCTCTTCCTTACCCTTCCCCGATGTCGTCGTGAGGGCGTCCGCTTCTCATGAAAGTGTCCGCTCGCCGTAGATGTCGGTCTGTCCGGCGGCGTTGATCGAGGACTTGGCCGGCGGCAGGAACCCGAGCTGGACGATCTGACGTGGGGCGAAGGCGTCGAGGCACCCTCACCCCGCCGGGCGCGGGCACGGTCTCGCCAGAGGCGAGAGGATGTTGTTGCTCACGGTAGCCTCCAGTGCGTTGCGGGAGCGGTCGGGCTCGGTCGTCTCCCGCGAAACGTTCCAGCTACAGGCGCAGGTAAACCGCAACCGTCATGCCGATGACCGCTACCGCCCTTGGCCCGGGGAACGGATCAGGTGTAGCGTTTTGTCCGTATAGCCGGATGCGAGGATGCGGTCGGCAGGCCGCGGGTGGGGCGGGTCGAGCGATATCAATGCACGACCACAGCCGCGCAAGCATCGAGATGATCGACGGATACGGACCGCTGGAACCGATTGGGCACGGGGGCTTCAGCACCGTCTACCTGGCACATCAGAAAATCTTCGATCGCCAGGTCGCACTGAAGATCATACATGCCGACCTTCGTGATGCCGACGCGCAACGCCGTTTCCTGCGGGAGTGTCGGGCCACCGGACGACTGACCGGTCATCCGAACATCATCACTGTTTTCGCCGCCGGGACCACCCGTGACCGGCGGCCCTACATCGCCATGGAGTACCTGCCGGGCGGGTCACTCGCCGGCCGCGTCAGGGAATCCGGCCCGCTCGGCGTGAGCGAAGCGTTGAAAGCCGCCACGGAGATTGCCGACGCGCTGGCCGTCGCGCACCGACACGGCGTCCTCCACCGTGACCTCAAACCGGCGAACATTCTTGTTCGTGAGCCCATGACCGCCGTGCTCAGCGATTTCGGTATCGCCGCTCTGGATGCCGGAGCGGACGGTCTGACCGTCTCCGCGGCGTTCACCGCCGGGTATGCCGCTCCCGAGGTGATGCGCGGTGACAACCACAGCGTCGCGTCCGACATCTTCGCATTCGGCGCCACCCTGTTCGCGTTGCTGACCGGCAACCGACCCTTTCCCGGCCGGGTTCCGGCGCAGGTGCTGCAACAGGTCCTCGACGGCCCGGTGCCGGTCATTAACCGCGACGACGTGCCGGAAGACCTCGCCCTGCTCGTCCAGCGGATGTTGGCCGTCGAACCGGCGCGGCGTCCAAAGACCGCCACGGACGTCCTCGGTGAACTCGTCGCACTCAAACGGTCGCCGGGTCGCGGGGCCCCGAGTCGGCCACCCACGGTCATCACGACCCATATCGCCATGCCGATGCAGCCGGCACCCGTCCAGGCTGCAACCGAAAAGCCGGAAAAGCCTGCTGTAACACCGGAAGAACCGACCCGGCATCCCGTTGAGGAACCTGCCCGACCCGATGCCGCGTTTTCCGCCGGCACCGAAGATTCCGCCGCTGCACGGAACCCGGACGCAGCATCCTCCGCCGAGGGGCCGGACGACGGCCGGCCGGCCAGGCGGACAGGCTCCCGTCGCCGGCGGTGGGCGCTCCTGTTCGTCCCGGTGGGATGCGTCGCGGTCGCAGGCGGTCTACTTGCCCTTCTCGGTGTACGTGGCCTGCCGTTCCTCACGCCGGGCACAGCGGTCGTCGCGGCCCCGGCATCGACCGGGTCCGGACCCGGGCATGCGGCGGCGGCTGCGGCAGCAGCAGCAGCAGCAGCAAATCCGGACGCGCTCCGGTCGCCGACGCCGTCCTCCTTCGACACGATGTCCGCCGCACCGACGGCACCGGTCGCCGCGGGGATGGCGAGCCCGATGCCCGAGGCTGGTGGGGTGGCCGGTCCGGCCCCCGCGGGTACCGGTGTCCCATCCCGCTCGTCCCAGACGTCTTCTCCCGCATCCCCCGTGCCGTCCTCGTCCCCCGGGGCCGCCTCCCCGCAACCGGCTTCCGTCGACAGTTGCTCGGCGCGCAGTGAGGCGACCACCGACTACGCCGGACGGCGCTTCTCGACCCGCTACTACTGCGGTACCTATGTGGGTTCGGCCGTCTACGCGAACGTCCGGTCCAATCAGACGTCGGAGGCACTCGACGACAGTGGATACATGAACGCAGCCAAGAGCGTGTGGGTGATGTGCCAGTACCAGGGCCGCTCGAACCCCGTTATCCAGGGCAACACCAACACCTGGTGGCTTTACACCCAGGCCGACGACTCACGGTCCAACACCCATGGATACGGCTCCGCCTGGGGGTACCTGCCGGCGACCGCGGTGTCCCAGGGCGGGCAGAACGAAGCCGTTCCCGGCGTGCCCACCTGCTCGTCCTACTTCTGATGATCCGAGGATTCACTCCTCCGCCACGAGCCGCGCCGCCAGCTCAGCCGCGATCTCCTCCGAGTCACGTCCGTCGGTGTCAACCACATGATCGACACTGCGAAAGGCGCGGTCACGGGCGGCGAACATCGACTCAAGCAAGGGCAGCGGATCGTCCGCCAGCCACGGCCGGCCCTCCCCGCCTCCCACCCGCTGGGCCAGGGTCGCCGGAGTTGCGCGAAGGTAGACGACCCGTCCAGCCGCGACCATGAGCGCCATGTCGTCGGCACGGTCCGCGACACTCGCGGCAACACCGGCGACGAACGGTCCTGATATGTCGAACAACGCCCGGAGCTGACGGGACTCCTGTTCGTGCAGAGCCTGGCGCCCGGCGGTGGCCAGTTCCTGCAGGCTGGCGCGGGCCTGTTGTTCGAGCAGCACATCATTGTCCAGGTACTTGCAGCCCAGCAGGGCTGCCAGCGCGATACCCACCGTGGACTTGCCCGCCCCCATGAGCCCGACGAGAAAGACCCGTTTCGGCCGGGGCTCAGTAGCCGACATGAGCGTTGACCACGTTGCGTAGCCTCCCGCCGGCAAACCATCGCTCGAGATTCTCAGCGAACAGTTGCACGATCCGATCGTCCTCATCAACGGTCAGCGCGGCCGTGTGCGGGCTGATGATGACATTCGGACGCCGCCACAGCGGCGACGCGGAAGGCAACGGCTCGGGGTCGGTGACGTCGAGCACGGCCCCGCGTAGCCGGCCCGCGTCCAGGGCTGCGACCAGCGCCGCGGCGTCGACCACGCTGCCGCGCCCGACATTGACGACAACCGCGTGCGACGGCAGCATGGCGAGCCGTTTCCCGTCGAACAGACCCTCGGTCTCGGGAGTTCCGGGTAACGCCGCCACGACGGCGTCGCATGTTCGCAGAACGTCGTCAAGCTCGTCCATGCCGACCACCCGTTCGACTCCGGGTATCTCGGGGCCGTCAAGCATGTCACCGGCCGACGGCCGCCGCCGCAGACCGGTGACCCGGGCACCGAATGCGGCACACAGTCGGGCCGTCTCACGCCCTATCCCGCCAAGGCCGGCTACCAGGACGTGGCTGCGGGCAAGCTGGCGCATGGGCCAGCGCGGTGGCCACCGCGCCTGGTCCCTGGCCTCCAACAACCGGTCGACGTCCTTGGCGAAAGCAAGCAGCCCGAACATCGCGAACTCGGCGAGCGGCCGGGCATGCACCCCCGCGGCGGAGGTGACCGTGAGCAGACGCGCAACGTCGGCCGGCAGATCGGCACGGCGCAGTTGCTCCCCCGTGCCGGCCGCGGTGCCCTGCACCCACTTCAGGCGGGCAGCGGTGGCGACCAAGGCCCGCAGTCCGTCGGGCGAGTCCCCCGGGATACCGAACGCCACTTCGGTTTCGGCCAGCAGCTTCTGCCACCGCTGCTCGGCCTGGGTTGGGCGCCGCCATGCCGGGTCACCGGTGTGATCGGCGGGGAAACGCTGCGGTGGCAACAGCGCCGGCTCGTAGCGCACCTCGGCCGCGCCACCAGCACGCCGGACAGCCATCGCGATCGCCTCTGTCGGGTCGAGCGACAGCGGAGCGCAGATCGTCACCACGGTCACTGTGCCCGCCCCGGGACAATGACAGCTTTGATCACACGGCGGGCGGCGACGTCGTCGAAGGCCTCGGACCAGTCCGCGAGCGGATAGCTCCGAACAAGCGGCGACGGGTCATACCCGGCCGCCATCAGCCGCAGCGCCCGGTCCCAGGTCGAGTACTCGCTCGACATGCTGAAATGGATCGACAGCGACCTGGTCATCGCCTCAGCGAGCCCTGCCTGATCGACCCCCTGCCCACCGATGCCGAGACAGACGATGCGGCCGAGGGACCGGCAGACGCGGATCGCCGTGTCCAGAGCGGCGGCGGCACCGGATGTCTCGATCACCGCGTCGACCCCGAGCCCTCCGGTGGCCGCAAGGATCGTCGTGACAGCGTCGACGCGATCGCTCACGACCGTGGTGAAGCCGAACCGCTCGGCGGCGGCGATCCGGTGCGCGCTCGAGGAACGACCCACCACAAAGACCTCTGCCGCGCCGGCATGCCGGGCCAGCAACGCCGAGACAAGGCCGATCGGCCCGGGCCCGACCACGGCGACCCGCTCGCCGGCACGCAGATCGAGCCGGTCGATGCCGGTGAGGCAGATCGCGCTCGGCTCGGTCGTCACCGCGGCGAGGTCGGCAACACTGTCGGGTACCCGGTGCAGGAGCGCCGCCGGCAGCGCCACCCTGTCGGCGAAGGCCCCGTCGATTCCCCAGCCGGGCGAACGCTTGTGCGAGCACAGATGGATCGCTCCACGCCGGCACACGTCGCAACGTCCGCAGGCGAGGGTGTGCTGTTCGCACACGACACGGTCCCCGACCGCGAAGCCTTCGACATCCTCGCCAAGCCGCGCGATCCGTCCTACGTATTCGTGTCCGAGCACAACCGGCGGCCAGTTCTTGTGCTCGTCGTGGAGGATGTGCAGATCCGTGCCGCACAGTCCGCAGGCGATGACCTCGACGACGACCCAGCCTGGTGCTGGCCGAGGGTCCGGCCAGTCATCGACCAGACCGACATGTCCCGTCCCGGGCGCGGTCTTGACCAGTGCCCTCATCGGACGCTCCCGAGGCGTGACGGAACTGGCATGCTCAGCGGAGCCACCGGAAAAATCACCGTTACTTCCCCCAGACTGCCTGGTAGGCCTCGCGGTAGCCCCTGGGGTCCCATGAGGATGTGTCACCGACGTTCTCGGTGGTGGTCAGGTGGACCGGTGCGACGAAACCGCTGGCTTTCTGGCCGGCAAAGGCCCGGTTGAGTTCATCGACGATCTGCCAGCCCTGGGCACCGAGCGGTTCGGGCACCGTGGCCGACTGGTGCTGCTTGTCGCGGATGCGCTGGAAGGCCGACGGGTCGCCGTCACCCGCTCCGATGTTGAACGGCGCGGCGTCGCCCTTCTTGCCACCGGAACGCAGCGCGGCGGCGGCGTCGGCGAAGTAGAGGTCGTTGATGGCGTCGGAATAGGTCCACTGGTCACCGAACCGTGACAGCAACGACGACACCTGTTGCGGCGTACGGCTGCTCGCGTCCGAGATCGGGATGTTCTCGTAGGACAGCAGCTTGACCGTCGAGCAGGTCGCAAGCTCGGACTTGATGAGTTGGGACTTGTTCTCGGCGAACGGGATGGAGGAGTCAGTGAAGATCACCACACCCGCGTTGCCGTTCGACCGGGCGATGATCCAGTCTGCGCTGATCTTCGCAACGTCCTCGACCCAGGTGGTGACGTTCGAGAAGAGCTTGGGGCTTTCACTCGGGCCAGGCTTGGCCACGGCATGCCAGCCGACAAGCGGGATCCCTGCGTCGTTTGCCTGCGCGACCTGCTGCGCGGTCGCGTTCGGGTCGAATCCGCCGAGGACGATACCGCTCGGCTTGAGCGCGACCGCCTGGCTGAACGCGGCCTGGATGCCGGCGGGGGTGCCCTGACCGTCGATCACTCGGACGTTCCAGCCGATCGTCTGCGCGGCATCCTGAACGCCCTTGGCTGCACCGGCCACACCGGGGTTGGTCATCGTCTGCGCGACATAGACGACCGTCCTTCCCGCCACCGCCTTCGGCCCGGTGATGGGCCCGGTCCAGGGCGCATTGACATCCTGGGCCTGTTGCACGGCCTGCTTGGCAGTGGCAAGCGCGGCGGGGCATCCACTGGCTGCCGGGGAACTGGATGAGACGGGGCTGCTCGACGAGGTGGACGAACCCCGCGAACAACCGGCCAAGGTCGCCGCGGCCACCGATAACAGCACCGCTACGTACGCTCCGCGGTTCCTGATGACAGACACGGTGGCTCCTTCAGGCTGAATGGTGGGAGTGGTCGGCGGGTGCGGCACCGAGAAGGGGTGTTTGGGCTCCGGCCGGTGAAATCGGGGCCGCATCGACGGCGGTCCGCCCGGACGCTTCGGGTGACGAGGGTGGCGACGCAGGCCCTCCGGTCACGCCTGCGGACATCGACTGACGGGTGGCGGCGGCCCCGGCGCGTAGCCGGCGGCGCGCCGAGTAGCCCGCGAGACCGACCGCGACGATCAGGGTCAGGCCGTTGAACAGCGGGGTGACCCAGAACTGCGCACCGAGCTGGCCGATACCGGACAGCCCGATCGCGAGGATCGCGACCGCGACGACGGTGCCGAGCGCGTTGGCACGGCCGGGTTTGATCGCGGTCGACCCGAGCAGTGCCCCGACGAACGCGGGCAGCAGGTAGTCCAGGCCAACGCTGGGGTTACCGATCTGCTGCTGCGCGGCGAGCAGTACTCCGGCGAAGCCGCTGACCATGCCCGAGCCGACGAAGGCGTAGATGACGTAGCGGCGGGTCGGGATGCCGACGAGGTCGGCTGCGCGAGCGTTGGATCCGATGACATAGAGGTACCGACCCAACGGCAGGCGTTCGAGCAGCAGCCACAGGAGGATCGCGAGTACGACGACGTAGGTCGCCGAGACCGGCAGGCCGAGGAACTTCGAGTCGTAGATGTCGGTAAACGACGCCGGCAGGCCGTCCGGACCGGGGATGACACGCGCTCCGTGGGTGATCCAACCGGTGATCGCGTACAGCACGCTGCCCGTGCCGAGGGTTGCGATGAACGAGTCGATCTGCGCGAATTCGACGAGCATGCCGTTGGCCACCCCGACGAGCGCGCCGCCCAGGATGACGACGAGCGCGGCGACCGGCCACGGCCAGCCGTTGTGGACGATGAGCTGCATAGTCAGGACGTGGGCGAGTCCGAGACCGTAGCCGATCGAGAGATCGAACTTGGCGGTGACGACGGGGATCATCGCGCCGAGCGCGAGGATCGCGGGAATCGACTGGTTGGACAGGATGGACGTGATGTTCGTCAGCGTCGGGAAGGTGTCCGGCAGCACCAGAGCAAAGATCAGGAAAAGCAGCGCCGTCAACCCGAGCAGGCCGTAGTTGCCTGCTAAGTGGCCGCCATGCCGGCCTACCGAGGGCTCCCGCGACGGCCGCGACGCGGCGCCCATCACGCCCCCACCGTCTCGGTCACGACGGGAGCACCCGATGCGGTGCGGGTAAGTTCGGTGACGGAAATAGCGTCTCCGGTCAACTCCGCTGTTACAGCACCGCGGACGAACACCAGGGCCCGATGGCACACGTTGGCCACCTCTTCGAAGTCGGTGGAGATGAGCAGGACAGCGAGCCCGGCGGCGAGCGCGTCGTCGAGCAGGCGGTAGATCTCGGCCTTGGCGCCCACGTCGACCCCGGCCGTCGGTTCCTCGAGAATCACCAGCCGCCGGTGCACTCCGAGCCAACGGCCGATCATGATCTTTTGCTGGTTCCCGCCCGACAGCGTCGCGATCGTGGCTTCGCTGTCGGGCGGCCGCACGGCGAAGCGCTCCACGAGTTTCTCGGCCATGATCCGCTCGCTGTGGGGGCGGACCCATCGCAGCGGCGGGATGCCCCGCGCCCGGGGGTTGGCCAGCAGGTTCTCGCGGATGGTCAGGTCAAGGGCACAGCCCTCCTCCTGCCGGTTGCTGGTCACAAAACCCACCCCGGCATCGACCGCGGCGGCGACCGTACGCGGACGGTAAGGCCGGCCGTCGAGACTGATCCGGCCGGCCCGGACAGTGCCCGCGCCGGCCAGGGCACGCCCGAGGTCCATGTGACCGGCGCCGGTGAGACCGACCATGCCGAGAACCTCACCTGGGTGCAGGTTGAGGCTGACCGGCCCACAAGCGTCGGTGTACACCTGCTCAAGGGCAAGCACCGGGGCACCGCCTGCGGCGGCGGTGCCGGCGCGGTAGCTCACGGGTTCGTGGCCCACGATGTCGCGGACCAGCCGCGCAGCGGTGTACTCGGCGAGCCGGCCGCGGGCCACCAGGTGCCCGTCCCGCAGCACCACGACGGTGTCGGCGACCTCGTAGACCTCGTCAAGGCGGTGACTCACGTAGACGATCCCGTGGCCCCGGTCACGCAGTACGCGAAGCACTGAGAACAGCCTGGCGCAGTCGGCCGCGGGCAGGCTCGCAGTCGGCTCGTCAAGTACGAGGACCGCGGCCTGCGCCGACAGCGCCCGGGCGATGGCGACGAGGGAGCGGTCCGCGCGGGTGAGATCGCCGACACGCGCATCGGGGTCCAGGTGGTCGGCGACCACCTTCAACGCCTCGGTGCAGCGCCTGCGCAGGTTCCGCCAGGAGATGAGGCCACCCCGACGCGGGTAGCCGGCACCGAGCGCGATGTTCTCCGCGACCGTCATCCACTCCACCAGCCCGAGGTCCTGGTGGATGAAGGACATGCTGCGCGTCGCGGCCTCGCTGCCCAGCGGATGGCCCGCTACGCTCACCTCACCCCGGTCGGCCTGGTAGACGCGGGCAAGAATTTTGATCAGCGTCGACTTGCCTGCGCCGTTCTGGCCGAGGAGCGCAAGGATGCTGCCCCCGTGCAGATCGAGGTCGACGTCGGCGAGCGCGAGGGTTCCACCGAACCGCTTACGCAGACCCCGTACCCAGACAAGGGGCACCGGTTCACCGTCCGTCGCCGGGCGAAGGGAGTCCGAGACAGCATTGGGGAAAGCGTTGTACACAGACCCCTCCGAAAAATGGTCATCAGCCCGCAGACCAACTACCGCGAGCCCGTGCAGCATGCTGGACGCAAAACAGCATGCTGGTCAAGTGCTGATGACACATTTGTTTCCGACCAGACGCGACCGGTGCGCGCGGAGCACTCAGCCCGAGTACGCGAGTCCCGAACCCCGCGGCAGCATCGGGTTCGCAAGCCCCGCAGCGACGCCGCGCAGGTCCGCGAGCAGCGCGTCACGCAACTCGTCGTCGACACGTGCCCCGAGAACGGTGACGCTGATCGCGAACGCCACGGACTCGGTGTGGAAGCCCGCCACAGGCACGGCGAAGCACACGACCCCGACGGTCGTCTCCTCGTCGTCGACCGCATAACCACGCAATCGCGTGGCCCGCAGCTCCTCGAGCAGCGCCGGTACCGTCGTGATCGAGCGCTCGGTGAGCGCGGGCAACGCCGGGCGGCCCCGCAGCCGGTCCTCGACGACGGCCGGGTCCAGCGTCGACAGAATCGCCTTACCGGTGGCCGTGCACACCGCGGGGAAACGGTCCCCGATGTTCGCGGTCAACCGCAACGGCTGAGTACCGTCGTAACGCGCGAGGTAGAGCACGTCGAGCCCGTCGAGGACGGCGACGCGGGCCGTCTCCCGAGACAGCCGGGGCGCACGGCGGCACAACTCGTAGAACTCGCGGATCTGGTCGATGGTCGACAGGTAACGGCCACCGAGTTCAACCAGTTTACGCCCCAAAGTGAATCCAGCATCACTACGAGTAACCAATCGAGTTGCCTCGAGAGAGGCGCACAGGTTCGCCGTCGAGGACTTCGGCAGCCCGAGCATTCTGGCGATCTCACTGACCGACAGCGGTCGCCCCTCAGCCGCCGCCAGCGCGTCCAGGATCGCGACAGCGCGGGTGACCGCGGGGACGAGACTGCCTGGGTCACTTGCGCTCACAGCCAACTCCCGTCCATTATTCTGACTGTCGTCCAGAATACTGGTTGTTCCTATCGAGCGGGAAACCTCTCGACCATGCGCGGGCACTACCGGACGACAGCCACGACCGTAGCGCAGCAGATGGGCGACAACCGCCGATCCCTCACCGGAGATGGAACGCTGATGACTGAGAGTCTCACCACCGCGCGGGCAGCGGATCCCGACAACGGACCGCCGGTTTCCCGCGAGGAGTTCGAAGCCATCTTCGAGCAGGTGAGTGCCTGGGGCCGCTGGTCAACGCCTGAACGCGGCGCGTGGAACCGGCTTACGCCGGCGCACGCACACGCTGCGGCCCAGCTCGTCCGCAGCGGGGTGGTGGTTCCCATGGCCCTGCCGTGGAACACGGTTCCGGGTCCGGACAACGCCAAGCCCGCGCTGCACTACATGTCGGACCTCGGGGACGTCGAAGCGCCCGAGCCCTCGACCCACAAGGACTTCATCGCGGTCGACTACCACGGGAAGGCGGTCAGCCACCTCGACGCGCTGTCGCACATCGCCTACCGCGGGCAGCTGTTCGACGGCCGGCGGGCACGCGATGTGGTGGATGCCGGCGGCGCCCGCTACGGCTCCGTGGACAAGCTGGGTGTGATCGCGACGAGGGGCGTGCTGCTCGACATCCCGCTCGTGCAGAACGTCGACTGGCTCGAGCCCGGACAGGCGGTGCATGCCGACGACGTACTCGCCGCGGAGGAGCGGCTCGGGATCGAGATCACCGACGGGGACGCCGTACTGCTGCGCTCAGGGCATTTCAAACGCCGTCGAAATGTCGGCGCCTGGAACACCTCCGAGGCGAGTGCCGGTTTTCACGTCGACGCCCTCCCGCTGCTTGCCCAACGCGACATCGCGCTGCTGGGTGGTGACGGCGACAGCGACGTGCGCCCCTCGCCGGTGCCCGGCGTCCACTCCCCCATCCACGCCCTTGCCATCACCGCGATGGGTGTGCCCCTGCTGGACAACCTCGATCTGGAGGCTCTGTCGCAGGCATGCGCCGACGCCGGCAGGTACGAGTTCCTCCTCGTTGTCGCACCTCTCAACGTGCCGGGCGGGACAGGCTCTCCCGTCAATCCGGTCGCGGTTCTGTAGTTGGCCCAAGGCGGCTCGCTCATAGATCTTCTCGTGCCGTCCCACAGATTTCCACCGGCCAAAGGGCGTGCGATCATAGCTCCTTTCGCGCGCCCGGAGGCCCCAAGGATCGTTAGGAGGTGCCGTGGACGAATTCCGGGTCGGCGTCAGCCGGGACTTCCTCGATGCTGATGGCCGCAACGTGTGGGGCGACATCGGCCTTGACGCTCTTGGAAGCGCGGGTGTCCTGTGGCGCTATCTTGATCGCAACACCGATGAGCTGCTCGCCCAGGACGTCGCCGGTCTCGACGCCGTGATATTCGCCGGGCCCGCGGTGACCCGGCGCACGTTCGACGAAGGTCAGCCCGCTCCCGCCGTCTTCGCCCGCTTCGGCGTCGGCTACGACACGGTCGACCTCAACGCCTGCACCGAACACGACGCGGTCGTGACGATCACCCCGGATGGTGCACGCAGGCCAGTTGCCACAGCGACGCTGACCTTGTTACTTGCAACGCTGCACCATCTTGTCGTCAAGGACCGGCTGACGAGGGAGAGCCGGTGGGCGGACAAGACCGGCTGGATGGGCAGGGGACTCACCGGCCGGTGCATCGGGCTACTGGGGCTCGGGAACACCGCGACCGATCTTGTCGAGCTCCTGCGCCCGTTCCATGTCGACGTCGTGGCGTACGACCCCTATCGCAGCCCCGAGTCCGCGGGGGCCCTCGGCGTACGGCTGGCCGACGTCGACTCGGTGATGACCCAGGCGGATGCCGTGATCGTCATGGCGGCTCTCACTGCGCAGACCCGTCATCTTGTCGACGCCCGACGGCTTGCGCTGATGAAACCGTCCGCGGTGCTCGTCAACGTGGCCCGAGGCCCGATCGTCGACGAGAACGCACTCGTGGCTGCGCTGCGCGAGGGGCGGATCGCCGGGGCGGGTCTTGACGTGTTCGAGACCGAGCCGCCGTCGCCCGACAACCCGCTGCTCACCCTGGAGCGGACGGTACTCAGCCCACACTGCCTGGCCTGGACCGACGAGATGGCGGTTGGTAACGGCGGCAGTGCCGTGCGGACCGTGCTCGACGTACTCGCCGGGCGGGTGCCCAGGTTCGTCGTGAACGGCGCCGTGCTGGAACGGCCCACCTTCCGCGAGCGGATGGCAAAACTCGGGGGACGGCTGTGACCGACCCGTCGGCACCCGGTGACACAACGCCCGACACAACGGTCGGCTTCATCGGGCTCGGCAAAATGGGCCTTCCGATGGCGGTCAACCTCGCCCGCCGCGGATTCGACGTCCTTGCCTGGAACCGCGGTCAGGCTGCGAGCCGGGCTGCAGCTGCGGCCGGCCTCGAACTCGCGGCCGACCCCGCCGCGGTCGGCACGGCTGCCCGCACCGTCATCACGATGCTGCCGGACCTGCCTCAGGTGCGGCAGGTCCTTGACGGCCCACGTGGGCTGCTCGCCCCTGGCAGCGCCGTCGACGCGCTCGTCGTCATGGGGACGGTGTCACCGGTCGCGGTGCGCGATCTCGCGAACCGGCTCGCCGAGCGCGGCGTGGTCGTGGTCGACGCGCCGGTCAGCGGCGGGGAGAAGGGCGCCCAGGACGCCAGTCTTTCGATCATGATTGGAGGTGCGGAGGAGGCCTGTACCCGGCTGCTGCCGTACTTCGAGGCGATGGGCCGGGCCATCCGCCGCATGGGGCCGGTCGGGTCCGGCTCCCTGGCCAAGGCGTGTAACCAACTCGTCGTCGCCGCGACCATAACCGCGCTCGCCGAGGCCCTGCTGCTCGCCGAGCGCGGTGGGCTCGACACCGAGACGCTGCTCGACATCCTCGGCAACGGCCTGGCACGGTCGGAGGTCCTGTCCCAGAAGCGGCAGCACTTCATCAGCGGCGATTTCCATGGCACCGGACCAGCGGGCTACCTGGTCAAGGATCTCGGTTTTGTGCTCGCCAGTGCCGGGGCCGAACATGTCACGCTCCCGGTGGCCGACGCGGTCGCGCAGCTGTACGCGGATGTGGTCGAGCAGGGCCTCGTCGACTTTGACAACAGCATCGTCCTGGAGGTCCTGCGCCGACGGTTCCCGAGGGCCGCCTGAACCACTGCGCAGTCCCGGGCCGCCTCCCCGCATCCGCCCACCGGGGTCGGTCGTCCGGTGAGAATCCCGGCCAGGCGGATCAGCAGCACGATGGTGCGATGGGCACTGACTGACCGGACTCGATGATTTCCCGCCGCCGCCGTTCGGCGGTGTGCCCGTCGAGCTGGGTAAGCAGCTCGACGATGTTACCGTCCGGATCGGCGCAATATATCTGTTCGACGTCGTCCCCGCGCACCCGAGGGCCACCGACGAGCGGCACACCGTGCTCGGCGAGCCGTTTCCGGTACTCATCCAGATCATCGACTCGGAACGCGAAGTGGCTGCAGTAGCCGGAACGTAACTCCTCCTCACTCCACCCCTGGCGCAGCGAGGCTGTCCGGCCGACCGTGGTCTCCACGAAGATATGCACCTCCGCGCCACCGCCCCGGTAATAGACACCGGGAAGGTGAAGTCCGACGGGCGAGGTATCTCCGACATTCCCAGGACCGTGCAGTAGAACCATTGAGACCGCCCAAGGTCCGACACGTACAGCCCGACGTGGTCCAGTCTCATCTCCAACGGGTCCTCCCAGTCAACGTCCGAGCCAGCTGCCTCACCTGAGCGCCCGCTCCAGAACGGCGGTTACGCGGCGGACAGCGACACGTGCCGCGGCCGGACGCCGACCGGCAGGTCCGCGATGCTGGGCAGGACAAGGGACGGGCGGTAGGGAAACCTGTCGATCTCAACCTCGGAAGTGATACCGGACAGGACCAGGACCGTCTCCATCCCGGCCTCCATGCCGGCGATCACGTCGGTGTCCATCCGGTCGCCGATCATGATCGTCGTCTCGCTGTGCGCCTCGAGGGTGTTGAGTGCGCTGCGCATCATCAGCGGGTTCGGTTTGCCGACGAAATACGGTGTCACCCCGGTCGCCCTGGTGATCAGTGCCGCCACGGCGCCGGTGGCCGGGAGCAGGCCCTCGGCGGACGGTCCGGTCGGGTCGGGGTTCGTCGCGATGAACCGCGAGCCGTCGCGGACCAGCCGGATCGCCCGGGTGATCGCCTCGAAGCTGTAGGTCCGGGTCTCACCAAGCACCACGTACTCGGGCGAACGGTCGGTGAGCACGTATCCGATATCGTGCAAGGCTGTTGTCAGGCCGGCCTCACCGACAGCGTGCGCGGTGCCGCCGGGGCGTTGCGAGTGCAGGAACTGCGCGGTGGCCAGCGCGGAGGTCCAGATCCGGTCGGCCGGTATGTGCAGGCCCGCGTCACGCAGCCGGACCTGAAGATCGCGGGCGGTGAAAATCGAGTTGTTGGTGAGAACGAGATAGCCGAGGCCGGCAGCGGCGACCTTCTGCAGGAAGGCGTCCGCTCCCGGCACCGGCTGGGCCTCGTGCATCAGAACCCCGTCCATGTCGATCAGATAGTTCTCGACGGACGTGCGCTCGGTCGTCATCGTCGCTCCTGGTTCTCCCTGAGGCATCCGAAGGCGGGACATCCGAAGACGCGAAGCGGTGCGAGCGAACCGCATCGGGGTCCGGACCAGTGGCACTCCCGGTCCGGAGTGTCGCTGAAACCAGAGCTCGGCGCAAACAGGTGGAAAAGAGGTCAGGTCAGACCTGTACCTCCTGGCCGTTCCCGGCCCATGAGACGTGGAACGATCCCTCCCGGTCGACCCGACGGTAGGTGTGCGCTCCGAAGAGGTCGCGCATCCCCTGGACCAACGCCGCGGGCAACCGGTCCCGACGGAGCGCGTCATAGTAGGCGAGCGACGAGGTGAAACCTGGCGCGGGAATCCCCAGGGATGCCGATGTGGCGATGACCCGCCGCCACGCCTCCTGCGCCTCGCCGACAGCGGCCGTGAAGTAACTGTCGACGAGCAGCGACGGCAGCCCACGTTCCTTCTCGTATGCCTCGCGGACCCGGTCGAGGAAACGCGCTCGAATGATGCAGCCGCCGCGCCAGATCGCGGCCATCATGCCGAGGTCGACATCCCAGGCGTACTGCGTGCTTGCCACTGCCATCTGGTCGAAGCCCTGGGCGTAGGCAACCATCTTGGATGCGTAGAGTGCCTGGCGGACGTCCTCAACGAGGCGGTCGGCGTCCACGCCGGTGAGACGGCGACCGACGGGGCCGGGCAGGGCGCGTGCGGCGGCACGCTGCCCGACATGACCGGACAACGACCTCGCGAAGACAGCCTCCGCGATGCCTGTGATCGGCACACCGAGGTCCAGCGCGCTCTGCACCGTCCACCGGCCGGTGCCCTTCTGTTCGGCCTGGTCGAGAACCACGTCGACGAACGGCCTGCCGGTGGCTGTGTCGACATGGGCGAGGACCGTCGCGGTGATCTCAACGAGGAACGACTCAAGGTCACCGGAGTTCCAGCCGCGGAAAACCTCGGCGACATCGGCCACAGACATCTCGAGACCGTGTCGCAGCAGGTCGTAGGCCTCCGCGATGAGCTGCATGTCGGCGTACTCGATGCCGTTGTGCACCATCTTGACGAAGTGCCCGGCACCGTCGGGGCCGACGTGCACGCAGCAGGACGTGCCGTCGACCTTGACCGAGACGTCCTCGAGGATCGGGCCAAGACGGGCGTAGGCGTGTTCCGAGCCACCGGGCATGATGCTCGGTCCGAGCAGCGCGCCCTCCTCACCTCCGGAGATACCCGTGCCGACGAAGTGGATGCTCCGCTCCCGCAGCTCAGCCTCTCGTCGACGAGTATCGATGAAGTGCGCGTTGCCACCGTCGACGAGGATGTCGTCAGGATCCAGCAGCGGCACGAGTTCATTGATCACGGATTCGGTCGACGCCCCCGCCTTAATCATGATCACAATGCGGCGCGGACGTTCCAGCGAGGCGACGAGGTCCTCCAGGGACTCCGCCGCGATGAACGTGCCCTCGTCGCCGTGGTTGTCGACAAGGGCGGCGGTCCGGGCCGTACTGCGGTTGTGGACCGCGACGGAGTAACCGTGCCGCGCGAAGTTACGTGCCAGGTTGCGCCCCATCACCGCAAGCCCGGTCACGCCGATCTGCGCCTGGTCTGTCACTGCTACCTCCTTCAGTTCTGGCCGACATCAGTTCTGGCCGACCTGCCTTGCCGGACGCGGCTCGCACCTGCTCCCAGGCAACACGGACGAGGACCTCCGGGGTGAAGCCGAACCTGGTGAGCAGCGCCCCCAGCGGCGCGGAGGCGCCGAAGGTCTGCATGCCCAGCACCGCGCCACCGACACCGACATACCGCTCCCAGCCGAACGTCGCCGCCTGCTCGACCGCGACGCGCGCGGTGACAGAAGGGGGTAGTACGAGGTCCCGGTAGTCGGCCGACTGTTGCTCGAACAGCTCCCAGCAGGGCATGCTCACGACCCTTACGCGGATGCCCCCGGCGCTCAGCCGCTCGTACGCCGATACAGCGAGGTGAACCTCGCTGCCGGTACCGATGAGAATGACCTCCGGATGATCGCCATCGGCCGGGTCGGCAAGAACGTAACCGCCGCGGGCAAGGCCCTGCGCGGGGGCATACACGGTGCGGTCGAGGGTGGGTACGGCCTGCCGGGTGAGCACCAGCGCGACCGGCTCACGGCGAAGCCGCATGATGACCCGCCACGCCTCGGCCACCTCATTGGCATCGGCGGGACGGATGACGAGCAACCCCGGGATGGCGCGCAACGAGGCGAGCTGCTCGACCGGTTGGTGGGTGGGACCGTCCTCACCGACCCCGATCGAGTCGTGGGTGAAGATGTGGACGACCGGTAGCTCCATGAGCGCGGACAGGCGGATAGCACCCCGCGCGAAGTCGGAGAAAACAAGAAACGTCGACCAGTAGGGCCGTGCCTTCGCCAGTGACAGGCCGCTGGCCACGGCGGCAGCGGTGAATTCCCGTACCCCGAAATGCAGATTGCGGCCCTGTGAGTTGCCGAGCTGAAAATCGCCGGCGCCGGTGAAAGTAAGCGCGGTCTTCGTCGACGGGGCCAGGTCCGCGGCCCCGCCGAGCAGCCACGAGACGTTGCGCGCGACCGAGTTGAGCACCCGTCCGGACGAGTCGCGGGTGGCCATGCCTCCGGCGTCGGCGGGAAAGGTCGGGATGTCTGCGTCCCAGTCGTCGGGCAACCGCCGGTGCTGCATCTGGACGAGCGCCTCGGCGAGTCGCGGGTAGTCGCCGCGGTAACGCTCGAAGGTCTGCGTCCACTCGTCGCGCAACGCCCTGCCTCGAGCGCCGATGCCGTCCGCGACGTGCTTGTATACCCCGTCTGGGACGAGGAAGGAGGAGTCGGGCGGCCAGCCGTAGAACTGCTTGGCCGCGCGTACCTCGGTCTCGCCGAGTGGCTCGCCGTGTGCGGCTGCGGTGCCCTGCTTGGTCGGCGCCCCGTAGCCGATGTGGCTGTTCACGATGACAAGCGTGGGTCGGTGCCGCTCCCCGCGGAAGCTGTCGAACGTGTCGCCGAGCACTGCCATGTCGTTGGCGTCGTCGACCTGGATGATCTTCCATCCGTAGCCGACGAACCGGGTCGCGACGTCCTCGGTGAACGCCAGGTCCGTGCTGCCCTCGATGCTGATCCGGTTGCTGTCGTAGATCCAGCACAGGTTGGCCAGGCCCAGGTGGCCGGCCAGGGATGCCGCCTCCGCCGCCACGCCCTCCATCAGGTCGCCGTCGCCGCACAGCGCGAACACGTCGAAGTCGAACAGCATGTACCCGGGCCGGTTGAAATACGCCGCCAACCACCGGGACGCGACGGCAAGGCCGACCGACGTCGCGGCTCCGGTACCCAGCGGCCCGGTGGTGGCCTCCACGCCGGAGGTCCACCGGTATTCCGGGTGACCTGGGCAACGGGAGTCCATCTGGCGGAACCGGCGCAGATCGTCCAGGGAGACCGCGGGGTCGGCGAGCGACTCGTACGCCCGGTTCACCGCCTTGACGTCCGCGAGATGCAACAGCGCGTACAGCAACGTGGACGCGTGCCCGGACGAAAGTACGAATCTGTCCCGGTTCGGCCAGATGGGGTCGGCTGGGTCGAACCGAAGGAAGCGCTGCCACAGGGTGTACGCCACCGGCGCCATCGCCATCGGTGTGCCAGGATGACCGGAGCCGGCCGCCTGCACCGCGTCCATGCACAGCGTGCGGATCGTTGCCACGGACAACGCGTCGAGGGCTGTCGGGAACCGCGTGGCCGCGGTCACCGTCTGCTCGCTCACCCGTCGGCTCCGCGATGCCCCAGGGCGACGGCGACCGATTCCAGGAGAGCGTTCCAGGAGGCGACGAACTTGTGCACGCCCTCGACCTCGAGGGTCCGAACGACGTCGTCGTAGTCGACGCCGACATGGGTGAGGGCCGCGAGGACGTGCTCCGCTTCGGCGTGGTATTCGCTCATCGTGTCGCCGCGAACGACGCCGTGGTCGGCAACGGCGTTGAGCGTTGCTTCGGGCATGGTGTTCACCACGCCTGGCGTGACAAGGTCGAGGACGTAGCGCGTGTCGTCGTACGCGGGATCCTTCACGCCGGTCGAGGCCCACAGGGGACGTTGCGAGCGAGCGCCCTCGACTTCGAGGGCCCGCCACCGCTCGGAGCCGAAGACACGCAGATGCCGCTGGTAGGCGAGCCGGGCGTTGGCGATCGCGGCGCGCCCACGCAGCGCGACCGCCTCAGCTGTCCCGATCTTGTCCAGCTGCCGGTCGACCTCGGTATCCACCCGGCTGATGAAGAACGACGCCACCGAGGCGATGCGGGAAAGGGTTCGGCCGGCCTGGCGGGCCTGCTCAAGCCCACTCAGGAACGCGTTCATCACCGCGTCGTAACGGTCCAGCGAGAAGATCAGAGTCGCGTTGACGCTGATCCCCTCGGCGAGCGTGCGTCTGATTGCCGGCACCCCGCGTTCCGTCGCCGGTATTTTGATCAGAACGTTCGGCCGGTCGACAAGCCACCACAGCAGCTGGGCCTCGGCGACGGTCCGCTCGGTGTCGTTCGCCAGGCGTGGGTCGACCTCGATGGAGACGAACCCGTCCCGACCCTCGGTCATGTCGTGGATCGGGCGCAACAGGTCGCATGCCGCCCGCACGTCGTGGCTCGTGATGAGCCTGAGCGCCTCTGTGGGCCGGACCTCCAGCCAGGCGAGATCGCGCAGCTGCCCGTCGTAGGCATGTCCGTCCGAGATCGCCGAGTGAAAGATCGTCGGGTTGGTGGTGACTCCGACGACATGCCTGTCGCGGACGAGCGCCGCCAGGCTGGAAGCGCGATACCCCGGCGTCTGCGATCTGAGCCGGTCCCGGCTCAGATCGTCCAACCAGACAGCCACTCCCGCCTCGGCGAGCGCGCGTAACGGATCAGATAGATCAGACATGAGATGCCTCCAGGTAAGGCCAACCGTCAGGCAGGAGAAGGCACTTTGATCATCGATCCGCAACCAGATCGAGGAGCACCTTGCACGCGCGGCTGCGGTCGGCGGCCAGCGCGAACGCGGATGGCGCATCGGCGAGTGGGAGCGTGGCACTGACCACGGGACCAACGGGAAGTCCGTCGGCGAGCAGCGCCAGCGCCGTGTCGAACTCGTGGTCGAAGCGGAAGGCGCCGCGCAGGGTCAGCTCGCGGGTGACGACGATGTTGCCCAACAGGGGCACCTCCCCGGGAGGCAGTAGCCCGAGGAGTACGACGGTGCCGCCGCGTCTGACCTGACCGACACAGGTATGCAGCGCCGCCGCGGCGCCGGAGGCTTCGATCGCGACGTCGAAGTCCCCCGGCCAGTCACTCCTGTCGCTCGCGCTCGTGCCATCGACGGGGATCGTGGCAGTGGCACCCACCTCCGTGGCGATGGCAAGGGCCTCGGGCAGCAGATCGGTCACCACCACCTCTTCGGCGCCGGCAGCCGCGACGGCGGCCACGACAAGACAGCCGATGGGCCCGGCGCCGGTGATCAGAACACGCCGGCCAGCAAGATTGCCGGCGCGGGCTGCCGCATGCACTGCCACCGACAGCGGCTCGGCGAGCACCGCACGCCTGGCTGCGAGGCCCGGTGGGAGCCTGCGTACCTGCCGTGCCGGCACGATGAGCCGGTCGGAGAATCCGCCCTGCACGTGCGGCGTTTGCGCGGCACTGCCGAGGTAGCGGCTGTGCCTGCAGACATTGGCGCGTTCGGCCCGGCATTCGGCGCAGGCTCCGCAGGGCGTCGCAGGGTGCACGGCCACCGATGTGCCCACCGCAAGGGCTGTGACGCCGGGGCCGACGTCGACAACAGTCCCGATGACCTCATGCCCGAGGATCAGCGGCTCCCGCAGGCGGAAGTCACCGACGCGGCCATGCCGCCAGTAGTGCAGGTCGGAGCCGCAGATGCCGGCGAGCTCTACCGCGACCGACACCTCGCCGAGCCCGGGTGCCCGGTCGGGGACCTCCTCCACGCGCAGGTCACCGGCGGCGTGGACCACGCAAGCACGCATTGGAGTCTCTCCTCAATGTTGGAGTCCGGCGCGGTGGCAGCGAGTGGGACGAGCCGGGGGCGACTCGGTCGACTGTGACGAACCACGCTGACCACTACAGGAGAATAACAGCATTATGTTTGATGTCCAGTATACTGGCCAACTTGGCGGCAACCTTGTCGCCCGGGATCGGATGGTAGCCTGCTACCAGGCATTGTTCGGCGACATCGAGCGCAGAGCGCATCCACAAGCCGGCACAACTATGACCACCGTCCAAAATACTGGACGGTGGTTCATCGGGCTGGTCGTGGTAGCTCCCGATCGATCAGCCTCATAGCAGGCTTTCTCGTCCACCAGGGCTCGGCGGACGAACCGTCGTTCCTGTGCGAGAAGACCGTGTTGGCCAGAACCGGGTGGATGTCTAGGTTGTCGCCATGCACACCGTCGCCGTTCTCGCCCTGGACAGGGTCCTACCCTTCGACCTGTCGACCCCGGTCGAGGTGTTCGGGCGCACCCGTCTGCCCGGCGGGCGCGTCGCCTACCAGCTCCTGGTCTGCGGGGTGACCGAGGAGGTCGACGCGGGGACCTTCGCCCTTCGAGCCCCTTGGGGGCTGGATGCGCTGGCCGGAGCGGACACGGTGATCAAGGTTGACCCGGTACGGCGAACCTGCACATGATCAGACGGGACCATGGCTGCGCGGTGGCGGCGGACGCCGCCCGGTTGCGCCGGGCGCAGTACCTGCTGGAGACCACCCGCCACCCGGTCGAGATGATCGCCGGACAGGTCGGGTTCGGATCGGCGAATACCTTCCGTGACCGCTTCAGGCGGCTCGTCGGGACCAGTCCCCACGCCTACCGCCGCGCATTCCAAGGGTCATCGTCCGGGTGACAGCCGCTGGCTGCCGGGCAGGGTTCTCCGGCCCGGATCAGAGATCCATTTCGGCCCGACCCGGCTGCATGCCGCAGGGTGCACGGTGTGCCTCCACCATCGAGGCAAGCCGAAGCAGGGGCGGGTTTGTCTGTCCACTCGAAGCCGTCGAACAGCACGCGGAACCTTTTCTCGCTCAGGCGCGGCGTCAGACCGGAACCTCCAGGCTACCGCGATGGACGATCTCCAACAGTGACTCGACTGCCATAAGCTTGATTTTTAACCTCGGGCCTGGGGTGCGTGCATCGCGAGGCGGAGGAGGGAGTCACCCTGGTTGTGGGTGTCGACCGACGAGCCGGGGTACCCGTGCCTCCCGAAGCGATGGACGGGGAGCGATGCGGCGAGGTGCGTGCCCCAGCCCCGCCCCGTCGGCCGGTCAGGAGGTCCCGGTGGAACCCTCATCGTTCAGTTCCCCGGCAAGCAGGCCGGCGCACAACGCGCGCACGCCGGCTCACTTCTGGGGCTGGGTGACGGCGAACGGCTGTCCGGGCGCATAGACGGTCACGGTGCTCGGGATCGCCTTTAGCTGGTCGATGGAGGCACAGGCAGGGCACTGGCTGTAGCCGGCCTGCCGCTGCTGGTTGGCCTCGGCGTCGGCCTTCGCCTGCGCCACCCGGGCCTGGGCCGCGCTGACGTTGGCGAACTCGGCCTGGGCTTTGTTCACCGCGTCCTGCACCTGACCGGGGAGGGTGATCCGCACGAGGTTGAACCGCAGGCCGGTGAGGAACTCCGCGCCCAGGGTCTCCCGCAGGTCGGCGGCCAGGGATCTGTTGATCGACTCCTGGACCTTACTGATGTTGCCATTGTTGGACGAGAAGACGACTGCCGCGCCCCGGGTCGCGGTCGGGTCCGCGCCGATCTGCACGAGCGCACAGCTGGAGACCAGTTCCGCACAGGTAAAATTGTTGATCTGTTCACGCAGGTCGTTCCCGATGACCGGCCGGATGATCGAGTCGAGGAAGGCCGACCAGCCGGCACCACCGTCGTACGGGTGGTACTCGCTCTTGCCGTCGACCGATCGGAAGGTACGGGTGCCGAACTTGTCGTCGAACAGCCTGAGCACCTCGTGATCGGTGTTCAGCGTGAAGTACAGGGTGCCCTCGATACCCATCTCGACACCGTCCTTGGACGGGACCTGCACCACGTCCACACCACCGCGGTCGCCTTTCCCGGCATCCGCGGTGATTGTGTAGAAACGCTGCTGGGATGGGTACTTGTGGACGTCGGAGAAGAAACCCACCCAGGTCCGGGTCGACGCCGGTCCGATCACGCCACGGATCCGGTGGTTATCGAAGGGGCCGCCGTTACGTACCACCGCCACCTCCCCGCCCGAGGTCCGGTCGAACGAGCCGAGCGCCGCGATGCCGGCGCCCAGCCCGTAGAGGAGCAGGATCGCGGCTACGCCGAAGGCTGCGGCCCTGACGGGTCTGAAGTTCACGGGACTCCTCCGGGAGGTGGGGTGATGACCCCGGCCTTCCATCACACGCACACCAAACAGGACAATCGTTATGATGTGAGGACAGACGGAAGTTTTCCACAGGATGTCACAGGGGAGACAGCGGCAGGCACCAGCCGGGAATCCTGAGCCCTGAATCCGTGGAGCCGACAAGGACTCCACGGCTCCGTACAGCCTCGTCTCCGGCGATGAGGAGTACCGTGCGGCGTTCGGGATCGAAGATGAACAGGATGCGAACCTCGTATACGGTTGATCACTGGGCAGAAGGGACTGGACGATGCCGAAGACAACTCCATGGCTGTGGTTCGACACCCAGGCAGAAGAGGCCGCCGACTTCTATACCTCGATCTTCCCGAACTCCACGATCGTGGACGTCACCCGTTACGGCCCGGCCGGACCCCGCCCGCAGGGCACGGTCATGACCGTCACCTTCGTGCTGGACGGGCAGGAGTACGTCGCCCTGAACGGCGGACCGGAGTTCACGTTCTCCGAGGCGATCTCGTTCCAGATCAGCTGCGGTTCCCAACAGGAGGTCGACGAGTACTGGAGCAGGCTGAGCGACGGCGGGCAGGAGGGACCCTGTGGCTGGATCAAGGACCGGTACGGGCTGTCGTGGCAGATCGTTCCGACCGCGCTGGGCGAACTGCTCGCCGACCCCGACCCCGGACGGTCCCAGCGCGCCATGCAGGCGATGCTGCAGATGAAAAAGATCGACATTGCGGAGCTGCGGCAAGCCGCCGACCAGGCATAGGTACCGCGAGAAAGACCACGTCTGCACCGACAGACCGCTGCTCGTCTCCGAACGGCATCTGACCGGAGTCCTCAACCGCATATGCGGAGCATTTCAACTTCCGCAGACGGTCGCATCAACCGCAAAAGCCGACTCACGGGCCAAAACCCGAATTTTGGAGTCCCACACGGTCTATGTCGCGATGGGCGGCACCGTCGACGGCGACCGTGATGCGCTCGGACTCTGGGTCGGCCTGTCCGGTGGTGAAGGCGCCAAGCAGTATATGACCATGCTCGCTGGACGCGCCTGGGCATCGTCCGTGTGCGCAAACCGTAAGGGGCTGGCTATCGATCGTGCCCAAGTGTCCGTAACCTGCTCGTCATGACCAGTGTAAACACTGATTTCTCGGGCCTGACCACGCTGTTCATCAACACAACCCTGACTCGATCACCGGAGATCAGTCACACCCAGCTACTAATCGACATAAGCGCATCGATCATGGCGAAACACGGGGTGCGTGTCGACCAGTTCCGTGCCGTCGACCATCCGATCGCGACCGGTGTCTACCCGGATATGCGCGAGCACGGCTGGGAGATCGACGCGTGGCCGGACCTGTTCGAACAGGTGCTTGCCGCGGACATCCTCGTGATCGCCGGGCCGATCTGGCTCGGCGACAACAGCAGCGAGACAAAGAAGATCATCGAGCGGTTGTACGCACACTCCGGGGAACTCAACGACAAGGGGCAGTGGCTCTATTACGGCAAGGTCGGCGGATGCTTGATCACGGGTAACGAAGACGGAATCAAACACTGCGCATCCAACATTTTGTACAGCTTGCAGCACATCGGCTACAGCGTGGCCCCTCAGTCCGATGCCGGCTGGATCGGCGAGGCCGGACCAGGGCCGAGCTACGGAGATGTGCTCGAGGACGGCTCGCGAGTCGGTCTGGACAATGAGTTCACGAACCGAAACACGACTTTTATGACCTGGAACCTGATGCACCTGGCCCAGCTGCTTCGCTCTGCCGGCGGGTTTCCCGAATACGGCAACCAGCGAAAAGAATGGGACGCCGGCGCTCGCTTCGACTTCGCAAATCCCGAGTACCGTGCCTAACCGTTCTGACCGTATTGACGACACGAGCCGGTACCACGCCAGAACTGGCGCTATCTGATCAGAAAAATTGATCGGAACGTGCGCAGGCTGGCGCCTACCCCGTGCCGCCGACCGCCGACCGCCGACCGCCGACTGGTGACTGGTGACTGGTGACTGTGGGTGAGAGGAAATGATGCTCCGCCTGCCGGCGCGACTGCTCGACCTGGACACGGCCCAGCGGTATTGCCGGACGGACGTGGCGGCCGCATGGGCGGACGGCCACCACGTCACGGTCACCGTCGTCGTCCTCGGGGTCGTCGGGCAGGCCGGATCTCATGCGCTTCGCCACCACCATCTGGCGGGTACTGCGGGGCGAACGGCTGGTCCGCGAGGTCACCGACTCCTACGGCTGGCACGCCCTCGACACCGCGCTGCTGGCGCAGGGGTTCCAGATGACCGGCCGGTGGGTTTCCCGGGTCGAGGGCGAGCTCCTCTCCAAGGT
>NZ_CAKKTK010000026.1:0-54931 GCF_920656135.1 Frankia sp. Cppng1_Ct_nod
GGTTGTCTGCGCGTCAACGGCCGTGAACCATGGTTCGACTTCGGTCGGCGTCCCGGTGACGTTCCAGGTCACTGTGAAGCCGGCAGGAGGATTCCAGGCCAGGTCCAGCAGACCGCGCAGCCGGAGACCTCCTGGTCGGGCCGTAGGACACCCTACTCAACGGGTCAGTTCGGTGGTCACTCGCGGAGAGCTCAGCCACCGACGTCAAGACAGGGTATGTGAAGCCCTCCGCTTGGGATGGAACGAAGAGTCGATGATCGGCCTCAGGTGAGGGCGCCAAGGACGGCAACGATGTCTCTGTGGTTGAGGTAGGCGAGGATTCTTGGCCCGCCGTCCTCTCGGCGGAGCAGGAAGGTGGACTCCAACCGCAAAGGTTCCTCATCGCCACGGTCGGCGTCCCAGTCCGATGTGACGAGAACGTGGCGGTCATCGAGGTCGAGTTGTGCTGCGCCGACGCATCGAGCGTTTCCGACACCCGCCGTTTCGAACATCCCGCGCCGATAGGGCAACGAGGCGACGAACGCCTCGCGCGCGAGCACCATCGCACGGTTGGGGTCGGCGACAACGAACTGATCCGCGAACTGCTCGCCGCTGTCCGATTCTGGTTCCGCGCCACGGCGCTCGAACTCGGTCAGGAATTCGCGGATATCGGAGTCGAGTGGTTTCCAGGCGGAGGTGATCACAGTTCTGCGGCCACTTTCTCTAGGAGGTGGATGGTCGTGACAAGATGGGCGCGTTCGGTGTCGTTGAGCTGGCTCTGTAGGACCTCGTGGATGCGTTCGAGCACCACGGCGTCACGATCGCCCAAGGATCGGCGCCCGTCGTCCGTGATGGTGACGACCACACGGCGCCCGTCCGAGGGGTCCTTCGTTCGTTCGACGAGTCCGAGGCGTTCGAGGTGCCTGAGGGTCTCGGCGATCGCAGGCCCCGTGACTCCCTCGCCCTCGGACAAGGCCCCCGGCGACGTCGGCCCTGAACGGTCGAGACGGTCGAGGATGCCGAGTTCGAGGAAGGCCAGACCCTCCCCGCCATCAACGAACAGTCGCCGTATCCGGCGGGCCAGTCGCCCGACCGCGAGCCGAAGTTGCCGTGCGGCGACCGGATCGACCCCGCTGCTATCTGCCATATACCTAGTCTAGCTTAAGTAGTTCAGATTAGCTAATGACGACGTCACGGGCTGACGCCGCGAGGGAGGATGGACGGGCCCGCCTTCGTCTCCGCGACCGGCGTGCGCGTGGTCCGTTCATTACCGCGAACCCCATCGCGACCAGCCGCTCATTCACCTTGTCCGGCCCGGATCCGGCCCTTCGACGTCTCGACGTCGGCCACGTGGTTGGTGCCTACGACCCAGAACTGGGCAACGAAGTCGTCGGCCTCCATGGTCCCGGGCGGGCTACCGCCCTCGCGCAGCGGCGTCGCGTATCGGGTCGATCGCACCCGGCGCAGCGTCTTCGGTTCTCGGAGCACGCCCCTACTCTGCCGGTCCGACTGCCGGTCCGACTGCCGGCTCAGGCTGCCGGCTCAGGCTGTCAGGTCGACGAATCGGGCCCAGCCCCGTTGTGATCATGGCTAGCCCTCCGGCTCCGAATGGAACGGAGGCCCCGTTCTACCCCGGTCACGCGATTCTTCAGGCTGGCTACCTGGCCGTTCACTTTGTGCATCAGAATGCGATTACTACTTATCCGCATTCGCGCCATCGAGCAGCTTCACTCCTTCCTGACAGGTGGTCCAGTTCAGCACTCACCAACCCTCCGAGCATCGAGCCGGCACCCGGCGGGCCGCCCACCAGGTCGGGCTCAGCGACCCGGCCAGCACCGCGCTCGCCGGCCCCGGCTCCACCCAGGTGTCTTGCCTGCTGATGCAGGACGCCGTCGCGGCGAAGGTCCTTTCCGCGGCGCAGGGTGCGAACCCCGGCATCCTGACCGGCAAGGTCGCCCTGTTCGCGAACCCCTTCCTGGACGGCAAGGAGGAGGCCCTCGTCGTCGACACCAACGACCGGCTGACCTACCTGCAGCGCTCACCCACCGAGACCAGCTGGCTCCAGGTGCTGGTCACCGACAGTACCGGGGTGCTGAAAGCCGACGAGGTCGTGGTGGTGGTCCATCCGCGCGATCTCACGATCTGGGCGATCTACACTCCTGGGAAAGGCGGTCCACCCGAGGCGCTCAAGCTCGTTGCCACCACCAAGGACGGCGTGACGAGCTGTAGCTGGCAGAGCTTGCCCGACATGATTACCGGCGGGCTGGGGTACCCGGTCGTTGGTCTCAGCAAGATCTCTGTCTCTTACGACGCGCGGACCCCGTGGATCACCGGCATCGACACGAGTACCGGCCGTGTCGTAGCGGTCTCGGCGATGATGAGCGGAATTTCCTGGTTCAGCTGCGTCGCCTACGGTACGTCGTTCACGACGCAGGGGCCCGTGTCCGAGCTGGCGGGTGGCCGGGCGGGCGTGCGGCCGAGCAGGAAGGGCGGTAATGCCTTTTCCCCCTTGTGCTACCTGCGCATCGGAAACAGGCTCGTCCGCTACGACCCCGCCACGGAGGACCCGCAGACGATCGCGACCGACGTGTCCCGGATCGTCGGGGTCTTCCGGTCTTACTCGGTGCCCGACGTCGGCTGTGTCTACCTCGACACAGCTGGGAACCTGATTACCGTCAACTTCTACCAGGGCGGCTTCCCGTCTCCGTACCCGGTGACCAGCACGACGCCCGGCCTGGGCTTCGTCACGGCGAGCTCCTGGGTCGACGTCAACCAGATGCTGCACGTCTACGGCATCGACGCCGCGGACACGCTCAAGGTGCTGCACCAGGTGTCCTGGGCCGCCAAAGGCATACCCGTCTGGTCCCGGTCGCGGGTCGAGAATCCGGCCGCGGGCACCGTCACCGTGCCCTCCTGCGTGGGGCTGGTACCCAAGGTGGCGGCGTTTGCGCTGGACCCGTTCCCGGACGAGCTGCCGAACCAGCTGGTGAAACTCGCGGACACCGCGTCGCCCGACGAGCAGGTCAGCTTCTACACCCAGGACATCACCTCGGCGCGCTGGTCGCGGGACAAGGTCCGGCTGCCGTCCACCGGCGACCCGCAAAAGGTGACCCACTACGTCAGCTCGGTCACCGTCCTGGACCGGCGCGGCACGGCGATGCCCCTCCTCCCGGTCAAGGTGTCCGCCGAAACCCTCGCCGAGATCCAGGTGGATGGGGCCTCCTACCTGGTCGGCCCCGGCCACAGCGCCTCGCTGGCCACCAACGCTTTCGGTCGGATCACCATCGCGACACCCGCCGACAGCCTGCTGCCCGCCACCTTGCACGTCGACGCGGTCGGCCTGCGAAACGGCGCGGTCATCCAGCCCGCCGCGGCGGTCCACGACTACCTCGGCGGCACCGGGACGCTGCCCTCCCAGCAGGGGTTGTTCGACGAGGAGGCGCTCAAGAAAGCTAAGATCGTCGAGCCGGGGCACGAGGACTCGATCCACGCCGTGGTGACGCATTCCAAGCAGGTCTTCGCCCTCGCGGACGGCAAGCCGCTGGTCTCGCACCTGTTCACCGGGGCTGGCCCGGCACCGGGCATCCACGGCTTCGCGGTCGGCCCCACACCCGGCGCGCATCTGGGCCAGGGGCCGCACCCGGTCGTCTACCGCGAGTTCGACACGCCAGAGGCGCTCGCCGCGCACCTGGACGCTATCCAGGCGCTGCCCCAGTACGGCGGCGTCTGGGAAGACTTCGCCAACTGGGCCGGGGACGTCTGGCAGGGGATCAAGAACGGCGCGATCCGCGTCTACGACGTCGCCGTGGGCGCGGTCACCACGGTCTTCATCTGGGTCGGGGAGAAGATCCTACGGCTGGTCAACTTCGTCATCAACACCGTGGAGACCGCGGTGCGTGCCGTCGAAGCGGTGTTCCGCCAGGTCGTCGAGACGGTCGGCAAGGTCGTCGACTGGCTCAAATCCCTGTTCGCCTTCAAGGATATCTGGGAGACCAAGCAGGCCCTGACCGACGGGATGAAGACCATCATGTCCTACGGTGCCGCGACGATCGAGCACTTCGGGGGCGTGGCCGACGGCTGGTTCCAAACGAAGGAAGCCGAGGTCACCCGGTACTTGAACGAGCTCAAAGTCCAGTATGCCGGGCGTCCCCTCGGTGACGCCGGCAACCGGGTCCCGGCGCTGACCGACGCCTCGGGCCATGGCCTGACCGCATCCGACCTGCGGGGCAACTCCACGGCGCGGGGCCGCTCGCCGACTCGCCAATACTCGCGGCCTGGAACGCCTTCCTGAAAAAGCTGTCCGAGACCGGTATCACGGACACGGTCACCAGAATTCTGGGCGACCTGAACGTCATCATCACCTCGATCGTCGACCCCCGGGACTCCGACGGCGCGGCCAAAACCACTGTGCCCGCGTTTATCGACATCCTCGAAACACTGACCGTCAAGGTCCTGCAAGCCCTGGACAGTCTGTTCAAGCTGTTCGTGAGCCTGATGCGGGTCATCGCGGACCATCTGGCGGACGTGCTGGACCATCCGCTGCCCGCCGGCCCGCTCAACACCCTCTACCGTTGGATCCAAACCGAGAGCGAGATCGCGGATCCCGAGGACGTGACGCTCGGCGGTCTGGTCTTCCTGATCGCCGGGTTCGCCGTCACCACGTCATACAAACTCATCCACGGCGTCGACCAAGCGCCCTTCCCTGGCGGCCGGTTCCCCGCCATCCCGGCCCCGCCGTGGCACTCCGCCTATGATCCGTCCCAGGAGCTCGAGACGGTCCCGGACCCCGAGATGAACGCACGCATGCAGGGGCTTCAAGGCGTGTGTGGTTTTTGCGGCCTGTTCGGCGGTTTCTTCGATCTGGCGGCTGACCTCGTCCCTGCCGTCGGCGCAGGAACGCTCCCCAAGGGGTTGGACGCGTTCGTCGCGGCCGGCTCGACAATCCTCACCGGATTCATGTTCGGCGCGGTGACCTCCTGCCCGCCGGTCACCGGCACCAGCTGGAGCGCCGCGGGCGGGAAATGGTCGCAGGCGTTTCTCGTCTCCTGCATGAGCGTGCTGGCGTCCGCCGGCGCGATCTTTGCCGACCGGAAGGACGATGCCGACACCTCGATCCTGAGGAACACCGGCAAAGTGGTCATAGGGCCAATCACCGTCGGGACCCTGTCCGTCGCCTACATGATCCTCTGCGGCCTGGCCTCCGATATCGACGGCACCAACCCCTACACCGAGGCACAGATCCTCCTTTCAGCGCTGCCCGGAGGGTTCCAGTTCCTCCGGATCGGGATAGGCAAGGGTTCCCTGATGCGAGCCGGCGCCGTCGCGGCGCTAGACGTCGTGTCGACCGAAGCCTCGGCCCTCATGCTCATAGTGGCCGCCCTCACAGAGGGCCCGGCAGTCGACAAGAGCCAAAAGCTGCCGAAGGGCAAAATCGGGAGCCCGTACTCGACCCCGATCAAGGCAACCGGCGGCACCCATCCCTACAACCAGCCGCTGAAGGACTGGCAGATCCGCACCGGCTCGCTGCCCCCGGGGCTACGCCTTGACGCGAAGACCGGTGTGATCAGCGGAATCCCCACGACCGCCGGCACGTCGAGCTTCTCGGTCTGGTGTTCTGATTCCTACGGGCCGCCGCAGTTCTCGAAGCCCGTCACACTGTCCATCCAGACCGAGGCCTGAGCGCATGTCGCCTCCGCTGGTCCACACTGCGTCGTCACGAACAGTCGCACCCCGGTGAGAGGAATGCTTGGAACCTGTGGATCGGTCGGGAAGGTACGGTCCGTGTTCACGGTGGTCGAAGACGGTGGATCGGATGAGAGCGGCTCGGCGGGGAGACCGTCGCTGATCGATGAGATCGTGCGGGAAGGCGCCTGCCGGATGCTCGTGGCGGCGTTGGAAGCGGAGGTGGATGCCTCCCTGGCCGGTGAGCGGGATGAGCGGGGCCGGCGGCTGGTTGTGCGTAACGGTCCATGCCCAGCCCAGGACGGTGATGACCGCCGCCGGCGCGGTGCAGGTGACCGCACCGCGGGTCAGCGACAAGCGTGTCGACCCGGTCACCGGCGAGCGGCGGCGTTCCTCCTCGGCGATCCTGCCGCCGTGGTGCGGTAAGTCCCCGAAGATCGCCGAGGTGTTGCCGTTGCTGTACCTGCTGGCACTGATCGGGGTCCGTGCGGATGGCCGCAAGGAACTGATCTACAGGTCTTGACAATTTCTTACTTCTACCTGCCAGCTGAGGCACCCGGCCAGGAACTGGGAGAAAAGGTTCGACCACTGTACGGTTCGGTGCCCCTGGCAGGAATCGAACCTGCGGCCTACCGCTTAGGAGGCGGTCGCTCTATCCACTGAGCTACAAGGGCGGGTGGGTCGCGAGGAGGTGCCGAACGTCGGGCAGTACCTGACGACGCTCAAGCTTACGCATCATCGTCGTTCACGTGCGCCCGGCATGTCGCCGACCCCGGTCGGTCACGAAGGCGGCACCGGAGGCGGCACCGGAGCCCGTCCGCGACGACACGGACGCCGAAGTCCTCACGAAGATCGAGGACGTCCGTGCCGTGGCACGTCGCCCGTCCGGTCAGCCGAGCTGTTCGGCCATCTCGACGAGTTCCTTGCACCTCGGGCACACTGGGAACCGTTGGGGATCACGCACCGGCTCGAACTTGTAGCCGCAGAGCGCCGTCACCCTCCCGCCTTCGATGGACGCCCGGACGATCTCCTCACGGCGTGCGTAGTGCGCGAAGTCGTTACCCTCGTCCGTACCACTGTGGGTGGTCTCCGGAACGATCTGAGTGGAGCTCATACCCCGAGTGTAGGACGCCCCAAGGTTGTGGAGACCGCCGAACCACCCTGCCCGCACGCCTCCGGCGACCCGTCGGCCGATGCCCTCGACCCGCCCTCGATCGATTCCACGCCCACCCGTCGGTAGACCGTCCGACGTGCACCCGACGGCCTGCGTCCAGCCTGGATTCCCGCTGACGGGCGTACTCTGGAAGCTCGACGAAGGAGCCCGGTGACTGGACTAATCGACAGTACCGAGATGTACCTCCGCACCCTCTACGAGCTGAGGGAGGAGGGCATCCCACCGTTGCGTGCCCGCCTTGTCGAAAGGCTCCACGTCAGCGCGCCCGCAGCCAGCGAGTCCACCTCTCGGCTGGCGAGCGAGGGTCTGGTCGCGCTCGCCGATGACCGCACCGTGCAGTTCACCGAGAAGGGGCTGACCCGGGCTACCGCGGTCATGCGTAAGCACCGCCTTGCGGAGCTTCTCCTTACCAAGGTCATCGGTCTTGACTGGGCGCTGGTCCACAACGAGGCGTGCCGGTGGGAGCACGTGATCTCCGACGAAGTGGAGACACGGCTCACCAAGATCCTTGGTGACCCGAAGAAATGCCCGTTCGGCAATATCATCCCGACCGGCTCCTTCGACCGTTCGGCAGGCCCGCGCCCGTCCGCGCCGCTGAGCCTGCTGGCCGCCGCGGACATCGCGGGCTCCAGGACGACCCCGGTTACCGTCAGCTGGATCTCCGAACGGCTACAGACCGACGAACGGGCCATGCGCCAGCTCCGCGACGGTGGCGTCGTACCAGGTGCCACGCTCGCCGTCCGTGGACACGGTGACGTCATCGAGATCACCTCGCCGGAGCAGACAGCGGGGAAGGCTGCTACCGCCATCGAGATCCCTCGTCGGGGAGCGGGACTCGTCTACGTCGAACGTTCCACCGCGAACGCGGCCTGACCCCCCGGCTCCCCTGCCGGGCCATCCCGCCTCGTCCGGAGACGGGGTTCACCCACCGGGCCGGACCGCTCCCACGTACGTCGTCCACCAGACCGGTTCAATACGGATCACGGTTCCCGTACGCGGCGCATCGATCATCTCCCCATCGCCGATGTAGATCCCGACATGGTGCAGGTCCGCACCGAAGAAGACCAGGTCCCCCGGTATCAGCTCGTCCCTGGAGATTCGGCGTCCCTCGTTCCACTGGGCACCGGTGAAGTGGGACAGGGCGACTCCCGCCTTCGCCCACACCCACTGGGTGAGCCCCGAGCAGTCGAAGGTGTCCGGGCCGGCCGCGGCCCACACATACGGCTTGCCGAGTTGTGCGCGGGCCTCGGCGACCGCGACGGCCGCGCCGCCTCCGCCGCTGACCGCGGGCGGCATCGACGCCGTGATCGTGGCGGCGGTGAACCCGCGGCTGGCACGGTCGGTCTGCTCACTCAGGCTGCGTAGCCGCTCCTGCTCGGCCGCCGCCTGTTGGGCCTGGACGGCGGCGGCTTCGGCGGCTGTCTGCTCGCGAGCCTGGCGCGCGGCGGCCTCGAGTTCCTGCGCCTGACGGACGAGGTCGGCCTGCCGCGCAACGAGTTCGTCCAGCAGAACCTGCTGTGCTGCGACGGACGCCGTGATGCGCTTCTTCTGTTCCTCGAGGGATGCGACCTGCCGGCGTTGCTCGTCGAGGGTCGCCTCGGCGACGGCACGGGCATCGGTGAGGTCGTGACGAGCCGACCGCAACGCCACCTCGGCCGTCTGCCCGCGCCGGGCGAGCGCATCCATTGCGCCTGCCCGGTCCAACGCGGTGCCGGGATCACCGGACAGCAACACCGACAGCTGTTCAAGGCCACCGGACTGATAGGCGATCGATCCCAGGGCGCGGCGCTTGTCCACGGCGGCCCGGACAGCGGTGTCAGCGCGCTGGACACTGTCCGCGGCAGCCGACGCGGCCTCCTCGGCGGTGGCGAGACGTAGCCGCCCGGCGTTGAACGCCTCGGTCGCGGCCTCGGTCGAGCCGGCCAGTTCGGTCAGGCGCTCCTGAGCACCGGCCACGTCGCCGACGATCTTGTTCATGTCGTCGTCGGCCCGGGCTGGAAGTGCTGCGGCCGGTACAAGCATGATCCCACCGGTGATTGCACCGAGCAGACCGACGGCAACCGGAGTCCCCGCGAGAGCGCGGCGTCGGGGTCTCAGAAGATCGGGTGGCCGTCCACGGGATCGCACAAAAGCATATGAATCCCCATAACCGGTATAATTACATTCGACGTCCGAGGTGTCACACACAGAGAGGCACGGTAACTCCTGGCGGCGGTAGCATCACGCAAACGCGCCGGTCGACACAAAGAGTCATGCCATGTGCGACACATAGCTACCCGATCAGACCATGGGCTACCCAATTCGGCGATTTCACACATCAGAAACGATAAAGCTACCAATTCGCAACAGATCCAATCGACTCTTCGGCCGAAGGATCCGGGACGGCGGATGTGGCCTCGAACCGGGGCGAGCATAGGCCGCGCAGGCGCGCGGGGCGACCGACAGGAGAGATATGAACCCACAGGAGATACAAGCGGGCATCGCAGGCGCGCTCTCGGCCGGCAACACCGCATGGATTCTGGCCGCGTCGGCGCTGGTGCTACTCATGACCCCCGGTCTGGCGTTCTTCTACGGTGGCATGGTCCGGTCGAAGAATGTCCTCGGCATGCTCATGCAGAACTTCTTCTGCATGGGAATCGTAAGCGTGGTGTGGGTGCTGCTGACCTACAGCATCGCTTTCGGTGACGCCAACCAGATCATCGGCGGCTTCCACTTCGTCGGTCTCCAGCACATGACCGAAGCGGTACCAGGCGGACTGGGCGCGACAATCCCTCCGATCGTGTTCGTCTCCTTCCAGCTCATGTTCGCCATCATCACGCCAGCACTGATCACCGGCGCCACCGCGGACCGGTGGAAGTTCGGGCCGTTCATCGTCTTCGTCACGGTATGGGCGATCCTCGTCTACGCCCCGGTGGCGCACTGGGTGTTCGCGCCCAGCGGCTGGCTCGCCAAGCGCGGCGCCGAGGACTTCGCGGGTGGAACGGTCGTGCACGCCAACGCCGGTGCCGCCGCTCTCGCCGTCGCACTCGTCCTGGGTAAGCGGCGCGGCTGGCCCGGTGGCGACTTCCGGCCCCACAACGTCCCGTTCGTGCTTCTCGGTACCGGTCTGCTGTGGTTCGGATGGTTCGGCTTCAACGCCGGATCCGAGCTCGCCGCGGACACCCGCTCCGGCTACGCGTTCATCAACACCAACACGGCGACCGCCGCGGCGCTGCTGGGCTGGCTGATCGTGGAGAGGATCCGGGACGGCAAGGCCACCGCACTCGGCGCCGCCTCCGGCGCGGTCGCCGGCCTCGTCGCCATCACTCCCGCCTGTGGTTTCGTCTCCCCCCTCGGCTCGATCTTCATCGGACTGATCGCCGGCTCCGTGTGTGCCCTGGCCACCGCCATCAAGGGCAAGGTCGGCATCGACGACTCGCTCGACGTCGGCGCCGTCCATCTCGTCGGCGGTGTTCTCGGCGCTCTCCTGATCGGTTTCTTCGGCACCAGGGACACCTACGACAACACGACTCTCAGCAGCCACGGGGATGGCATCTTCTACGGCGGTGGCGCCAGCCTGCTCGGCAAGCAGGCGCTCGCCGTCGTTGCGGTGGTCGCCTACTCGTTCGCGGTGTCCTACGTCCTCGCCTTCCTGCTCAACCTCGTCTACAAGATGAAGCTGACACCGGACGAGGAGCAGGAAGGTATGGACACCGTGCTGCACGACGAGTCCGCCTACGAGTTCGTCTCGCTCGGCGGCGGCTCGGCGGCGTCCCTGTCCGCGGCCAAAATCGCTGAGGAGTCAAAATCGTGAAACTCGTGACCGCGGTCATCAAACCGTTCAAGGTGGAGGACGTGAAGGCCGCGCTGGAAACCCTTGGGGTGCACGGCCTGACCGTCTCCGAAGTCCAGGGCTTCGGCCGGCAGAAAGGCCACACCGAGGTCTACCGGGGGGCGGAGTACAAGGTCGACTTCGTCCCGAAGATCAAGATTGAGGTCGTCGTGGATGACGAAGCCGTCGAGGATCTGGTGACCGCCATCGCCACATCCGCACAGACCGGCAAGATCGGCGATGGCAAGATCTGGGTGGTACCGGTCGACACGGTCGTACGGGTCCGCACCGGCGAACGTGGATCGGACGCGCTGTAGACCTTGCGCCTGCAATGGCGACCACCCTGCGAACGGCCTCGGTGACGACCCTGCGCATGCAGCGGTGACGAACCGACTCGCAACACTGCTGGGCCGGTCCGACGAGTTCAACGGAACCGTCGGACCGGCCTTGCGTCACGCCCTGGTGGAAGTGGCCGACAGTGCGCTGCTCGATCTGTTCGGCGACCCGGGCGCCGGCATTGCCCTCATCGCGGTCGGCGGCTACGGGCGCGGCGAACCCGCCTTCGGCAGCGACCTCGACCTCGTGCTCGTCCACAACGGCCACCGGGACGACATCGCCCGGGTCGCCGACGAACTCTGGTACCCGCTCTGGGACGTCGGCGTCGGCCTCGATCACAGCGTTCGCACCATCGAGGAGGCCGTCACCGTTGCGGAAAATGACCTCAAGGTCGCTCTGGGTCTACTGGATGCCCGCCTGATCGCCGGTGATCAAACCCTCGCGGCATCCCTGCGCGACCGCGTCCGGACCCGCTGGCGTGCCGGAGCACCCCGCCGGCTACCCGAACTCGCGGACATGGTTGCCGAGCGGGCCCGGCGCCACGGCGATGTCGCCTTCCTGCTCGAACCGGATCTGAAGGAGGCCCGCGGCGGGCTGCGGGACGTCCACGCCCTGACCGCGTTGGCCGCCGCCTGGGTCGCCGAAATGCCCTCCGAGCGGGTGCTCGCCGCCTACCGGATGCTCCTCGACGCCCGCGGTGAGGTGCGCAGGCTCGCCCGCGGCCGGGCCCACGACCGGCTTCTCCTACAGGACCAGGACACCATCGCCGCCGCCCTGGGCTATCCCGACTCGCTCACCCTCGCCCACGCCACCGCGGACGCGGGCCGCACGATCTCCTGGACCTGGGACGTCACCTGGTACCGCGTCGCCTCCGGTTTGCGGTCGTCCTCGCGGTGGCGCCGCGGCCGTCCGGTCCGCCGTCATCTCGACGACGGTGTGGTCGAGCAGAACGGTG
Source organism: Frankia sp. Cppng1_Ct_nod (assembly GCF_920656135.1). NCBI lineage: Bacteria > Bacillati > Actinomycetota > Actinomycetes > Frankiales > Frankiaceae > Frankia > Frankia sp. Cppng1_Ct_nod. The sequence continues at coordinate 11,938 of NZ_CAKKTK010000026.1, forward strand.
AGGTGCAGCTCGCCCGGGAGGCCGACCCCACCCGCGACCCGACCCTGGTGCTGCGAGTTGCCGCCGCGGCCGCGCGGGCCGACATTCCCATCGGGCGGTTCGCACTCGACCGGCTCGCCCGGGAAGCCCTACCGATGCCTGCGCCATGGCCGGCCGCGGCGCGCGACGCACTCGTGACCCTGCTGGCGACCGGAACACCCGCGGTCGGTGCCCTGGAATGCCTTGACCAGGTCGGACTGCTCGTCCGGCTGATCCCCGAGTGGAGCCGGGTACGCAGCAAGCCGCAGCGCAACCCGTATCACCGTTTCACCGTCGACCGGCACCTGATGGAGACCGCCGCGGGGGCGGCGGCGTCAACCCGTACCGTGGACCGGCCCGATCTGCTGCTGCTCGGCGCTCTGCTGCACGACATCGGCAAGGGCTGGCCCGGCGACCACACCGACGCTGGCGTCCGGGTCGTGGGTGATCTCGCCCCTCGGCTGGGCCTGCCCCCCGAGGACGCCGATGTCCTGGTCACGATGGTGCGCTACCACCTGCTGCTTCCCGACTCCGCGACCCGCAGGGACATCGACGACCCCGCGACCATCGAGGCGGTCGCGCGCGCCGCAGGCAGCCCGCGGGTACTCAGCCTGCTGCATGCCCTGACTGAGGCCGACTCGCGCGCCACCGGCCCGACGGCCTGGAGCCCATGGAAGAGCCGACTGATCGGCGATCTGGTGACACGTGCGCTGGCGATCTACCGTGGCGAACAGGTACCGAGTCCGCCCGCGCTCAGCGACCGGCAGCGGACGCTGCTCGCGCTCCCCGACGACTGCACGGACGACTACGTGGTGGAGGTCAACCCGCTCCCGGACGACGGGATGTTCGAGATCGTCGTGGTGGCGCCCGACCGGCCCGGGCTACTCGCCGCCACCACCGGGGTGCTCGCCCTGGGCCGCCTGGACGTGCGTCGCGCGTCCGCCCGAAGCGCGGGTGGACGCGCCCTGCTGCAGGCGGCAGTGGCGACCACGGCCGGGTCGGCGAGGATGCCCGGCGAAGCGCCCAGCCCAGCGAAGCTACGCGGTGACCTGCGGCGGGCCCTTGACGGAACACTGGACGTGGAGGCGAGGATCGCCGGCCGAGAACAGGCATATGCCGGGGTGCGACGCTGGTCCACACCCGCACCACCCCAGGTGATCTTTGACGACTCCGCGTCCCTCACCGTGGTCGAGGTCCGCGCCCCCGATCGTGCCGGCGTGTTGTTCCGGATGGTCCGCGCGCTGTCGGACGCCGGGCTGAACGTCCATACCGCGATCGTTGCCACGCTCGGCCTCGACGTGGTGAACGCGTTCTACGTCCGGGAGACCGGCGGCGGCACGGTGACCGGCCGGACCCGGCGCGAGGAGGTGGCGAGCACGGTCCTGGATGCGCTACGGGTACCGTCCGAGCCCTGAAGGTCGGACCTGCCGTGGGTACGGCCTGCTCCCACACGCCGGGCCCGTGCCAGATGGTTGCTGGGAGACGGCACCACCGATGATCCACGTAGTGTGCGTGACACAGCTCACAATAGTGGGAGGATGCCAACAAGATCGCGGCAGACGTGGTGGCTATACTCAGAACGCACGTTGGAGGCTTCGCCTAGTCCGGTCTATGGCGCCGCACTGCTAATGCGGTTGGGGGTAACGCCCCCTCCCGGGTTCAAATCCCGGAGCCTCCGCCCTTGGTTACTGTTGTCACAACTCTCGATCAAGGCTCTGGCCAGGAGGAACGTCAGCCCCGGTCGGGGCCTTACTCGTCTCGGCGGTCGTTGTGGGCACGTTGTGGGCACGTCTGCGCGGGACGGCAGCCGCGACGACCTCGGCCGCGCGCTGGCCGGACGACCTCAGCAGGTGGACGTAGAGGCTTCCCGTGATCGCGGGCGACGAGTGACCGAGGCGCTTGGACACGAGGGCGATGTCGACTCCTTCGGCGAGCTGGATGCTCGCGGACGAATGGCGAAGATCATGAAGCCGCCGGCGTGACAGCAGCCGCTCGCCGAGATCGTCACCCACCCCGAGGTCGACCGGCAACGGCTCGGCCAGGTGCAGCAGCGCCCGCGAGCCTCGCATCCCGGTCACCCCGATCACGGTCATCTCGCCGATCGCCTCCCGGTCCCGGTAGAGCGTCCACGTACCCTCGGCCGGGCGGTAGCGGACACCCACGACAACCTCTGTCGCCCCCGCCGGTGCCGCCTCGCGGATCGTGGTGCACAGGCCCACGCGCCGCGCGATCTGCTGCATCCGCCTGGTGACGAACTGCGGGTCGAGGTACCGGCCGTCCGGCCGGGTGAACATCAACCCGGACAGCTTCACCGGGTGCCCGTGCTCGTCGGGCAACGTGCCATTGTCCCAGCCCGGACCGACGACATCTCGTTCGTTGTCCTGGCGCAGCTTGTGGGCCAACAGCGACCCGAGCGTCGTCGCGTCGAGATCGACCAGGCGCTTGCCGCTACGCGTCTTGGGCGGCCACACGCCGTACTCGGTGTCGCGCTTCACGATCTGCTGCGTGATCCTTAGAACCGACCTGTCGACGGCCAATCCCGGCCAGCTCGCCCCGCACGCCTCGCCGCGTCGAACCCCGTGTAACGCGATCAGCTCGTACATCGCGGCCAGGCGGTCGCTCGCGGCCTCATCCAGGAACGCCCCGACCTCGTCGGCCTCCCAGGGCTCGACCTCTTGCCGGGCGTACTCCGGCAGCTCGACGCCGTCAGCCGGATTGAACGGGATCATCCGCTGGTGGACGGCATCGGTGAGTGCCGTCTTGAGCATGGCGTGCACGTCGGCGATCGTCGCTGGACCTACCGGCCGGGCGCGGGTCGCGTTGGACTCCTCGATGCGTTGGTAAGCGGCGGCGAGGTGGTCGGACCGCAATGCGGCCAGCGGCATTATGCCGATGTAGGGGCGGATATGGAGTCGGATGTATTGCTCGTACCGACTCAGGGTCGTCGGCCGGAGCCTGCGCTTCCCCGGTAGCCACAGGTCCGTCAAATAGGTGTCGACGGTCAGGCCGCCGATCGAGCGCTGCCCAGCGCGAACCTTTGCCAACTGCTCGAGGCCGTCGTCCTCCGCCGCTTTTGACGTTGCGTACCCCGAGCCACGCAGCCACTGTTTGCCGACCAGAGGGACGAGTTCGTCGGGCACTCGCAGCCGGAACGACCACTTGCCGTGGCCACGCTGCTTGAGCTTGGGGCATGCAAGGCCAAGCTGCTTGCCCAATTCTGAGCGGCACCCACATCGCTTCTCCGTGGTGACCTTCACCGGGCCACCCCGACCAGAGAACCGCTGTAACGGATGTCGAGCTTCATCAAGGTTTCTCCTCGGTCTCGGGGCGAGAAGGCCAACCACCCTCCGCCGCCCCGTTGTGCGTTACTGTGCGTAGCCGCATGCGGTGGCGTTTTTCTTCTGTTTTTCGGTGGGCGGTGCGCGAACGAGGCGAAACACCCCCCGCAACCCCCCGCAGAGGCCGAAAAACCGTCTGCTACCTGCGGAGACTGGTGCGGGGGGTTGGCCCGGGAACCCCCCGCAGTGCCGCACAACCCCCCGCAAGATCGGCGATCTGCGGGGGGTTACCCCCCGCACTGCGGGGGGTATGCAGGGCCAACCCCCCGCACTGAAAACCGTTGCGGCACAAAGCTTTCCAGTCGGTTGCGGGGGGTTGCGGGGGGTTGTTGCCGGTCGTCTGGCAGTGTGGAACGGTTCGAGAATCTTTCCCATGATCATGTGTTGTCGTCCCGTTTCTCGACCTTCCACCGCTGGACCTTGCTGTGACTGTCCGCTGTCGCGCGCCGGAGGACGTACGGGCCGTACCAGCGGCCGACGTGGCCGCCGAGCCGTCGGCCGAGTTCGACGGCGGAGGGCAGGTGGCGGCCGCTCATCAACGTGTCGGGGACGGTTCCTTCCCACGGGTCGGTGCCGTCGGGTTCGCGGTCGAGGCTGGCCCGGGCCGTGGCGGAGGTGAGTGCCTGGGTGCCGAACTTCTGTTCCCACCGGGCGAGGAACGCCTGCCACATGGCGGCCTGGTCGTCCATGTCGCGGACGTCGGTGGTGTTGTCGAGGAAGCCGGGCAGGCCGTGGTGGGTGACGAAACCGCCGGCGGCCTGCGCCCAGGGGGTGAACTGGCGCATCACGTGGCTGGAGCGGGGAGCGCCGGCGGCGACCCAGTCGGCGACGAGGACGAGGACGTTCCACATCAGCTCCCGGCGGTTTGCCGGTGCGGCAAGCCATGTTTCCAGGTCGGGGATCGCGAACCCGGTTCGCTGGTCGGGGTTGGGCATGTTCGGGTCGAGTCGGACCACGGCGGTGCGTGTGGCCATGTCCCCGCCGAGGCGCACGTTGTTACCGGTCGCGAGCCACATCCGGTCGTTGGCGCGTTTGGCGGTCTTGGACGAGCCGAGTAGCCGGTCGGACCATTCGGTGGCCGTGAGGAGCCCGGCGAGGATCGGGGATTTGACCTGCGTGCCCTCTTCGACGTTGTCGAAGACGATCACGGCTTCGGGGTTCGCGAGTACCGAGGTGACGACTTTGCGGAGTTCGTCGTCGGTTTCGGGCCACGGCTGTTGGCGTTTGCCGTGCAGCGCTCCGGCGATGTCGGTGAGCAGGGTCTTCCCGGATGCCTGCGTGGTCGCGGTGACGAGGCCGAAGGGGGTGAGCGCGCGGGTGTGGGGCCGCAGGATCGGTGAGACGAGGAGGCCGAGATAGTTCGCCTTGTCGGCCGGCGCCACCCAGGGGAAGTCGTGCAGGACCCGTTCGACGAACTGTTTCGCGGTGACGACCTCGGCGCGGGAGGGTCGTTCGGGGACGGGTCGTAGGGTGACTTTCGGGGCGTAGTGCAAGCCGGTCGCCGGGTCGTAGCCGGGGGTTTGGAGCAGGGTGCCGTCGGGTCGCAGGACGGGGGAGCCGACGATCCCGCGCAGTGTTCGGACCCCCGGCCAGTGCCGGGCGGACAGGACGGCGGCCAGGACTCTTTCCGCCGGGACGCATTCCTCTTCCCAGGTGGTGCCGTTCGGCCCGCGGGCGGTCCGGTAGACATAGGCCTGGTGGGCGAGGGCGGCGGCGAACCGGGCCGGGGTCAGTGGCGTGGCGGCCAGCGGCAGGGGGTCGTCGGTGCCGATGGCGGTGTCCCCGGAGACCGGGCCGACGTGGACGATCTCGCCGTTGGTGACGTACAGGTCGTCGAACAGCCCGTCGTCAACGGCGGCGGTCAGGTTCCGGATGCCGTCGGGTGCCCCGCCCGCCTCGATATGCGGTTTGCCGTGGGGCCGGTCGGCCGCCGGTCCCGGGCGAGCGGCGCTGGTGCCCTTCGCTGCGTCCCGGGTGTCGGTCACCCCGGCTTTGTGCGCTTTGTCGAAGCTGGTCCTGCTGAGGAGTTTGTCCGCGGTGAGGGTGTCGCGGTGTTCGGCGACGGTGAGCTCGTCGGCGCCGTGGCGGCCGAGGAGGTAAGCGTGTTCGCGGGCTGTTTTGGCGCGGGCCAACTCGTCGACCTGTCCCGTCAGCGTGGCGACGACGGCGGTGAGATCAAGCTCGACGGGGGGCAGGGTGGCCGGCTCCACCGTCTCGGCACTCATCCGGCACCGCCTGTGGTCCGCGGTGACCGCATCCCCGCCGCCAGTCCGGACATGACCGTCCGGGACGCTTCGGTTTCGGACAGGCCCGCCGTGACGCCGGCGTGGACGAGCGCGCCGTGGACGTCCTGCTCATCCAGCAGGCCCCCAGCAACGAGACGGCCCAACTTGTACGCGGCACCGTTGAGCGCATGGTTCCGGCCGCTGTCCGGGGGCATCGCGGCGATGTCGGCGCACTCGCCGTGCAGGGCGGCCAGCGCCCACCGTTCCCGTCTGCCCCCGTTGGACGTTTGCAGCCGCCGGACGTCGACGGCATCTCCCTTTCGGGAAACCCCCCGGGTGGTTGGCCGCTCGTCGGGTTGTGGCCGTTGGTCCAGCGGCACCCACGGCGGGATGATGGTCATCGGGTCGCCTCCACCCGACACCAGCTGTACCGGCGGCCGGAGATGTGCACGGACGGCGGAGCCACGACATAGCCGGATTTCCCCCGGTAGTCGAGTCCGGGGAGGAACCGGGTCTTGTTGGTGTCCCCGGAGACGGGCACGAACAGGTGCCAGCCGATCTCACGGCCCGTTTCGGCGATCCCGAGGATGTTCGGGCGGTAGCCGGCACGGTCCATGCCCGCGAGTCCCGCGAGCCCTTCCGGCCCATCGACATCGATCACGTCGAAGTGCACACCGGTCGGCAAACCGATGTTGGCCTGCGGCCAGCGGGACCACCACGACCGGATCGTCTCCGGGTCGAGGCTGGCGTCATGCAGCCCGCGGGGTGCGGCTCGCCCGATCGGGTGCTTCGCCGGCCGGTCGCAGTCGGGTTTACCGCAGGCGCACCGGCCGCCGTTCGGCCACCACAGCGGGAACACCGGCCAGCCGCGCCGGGTGTACGCGAGAGCGGCGCTCACCCGGCCGCCAACCGGGTGAGTCGCTGCGGTGACCTCGGGGGCTTCGATGGCCATGCCGGTTCAGCCAGCACGAGCGCTGAGGTAGACGACAGGAGTTCCGGTCTGGTGGGCGTAGGCGATGTCCCTCCACGCCCGGCGGATGCGGTCGGGGAACGCCGGGCGTTTGTCGCCGGGCCGCAGCGGGAAGACGTGCCAGCCGCGGGCGGCGGCGTCCAGCGCGGCGGCGAGGAGACCGCCTGGTGGGTGTGGGGTCATGCGGTGGCTCCGTCCAGCGTGGACAGCAGGTCGGTGGCGGGGGCGGCTGGTTGAGGGTTGGTGGAGGGTGACCCCGACAGACAGCGACGCCCGGTGATCGTCGTGGGCGGGGCAGCGCACGCACTGCTGGGTGCGGTCGGTACGGACGTGGCCGGCGCCGAGGAGCTCGTAGGCGGCGGCGAACGCTTTCAGCGGCGACCGGGTGCCGGGTGTGGGCGGGGTCATGCGCTGGCTCCGTCCAGCACGGAGAGCAGGTCGCCGGTGGGCGGGGGCTGGTTGAGCCACAGCACTTCGACGCGTGCCCGGCGGGTGTGGGTTTGGCCGGTGGTGGTGGGGATGGTGATGCGGGTCCAGTCGGCGTAGAGCTTCTGGTAGAGCGGGCTGTCGTAGCCGGACAACACGACCGTGGCCTGGGCCGCACGCAGCGCGTCGGCGAGTTCGCGGTGCTCGTTCTCGCTGGTCATCTCGTGCCGGTAGTTGCGGGCCCGGGTGGAGCCGAGATAGGGCGGGTCGGCGTAGAGCAGCACATTGGGGTGCCGGCCGTAGGCGTCGATCACTTCCAGGGCGGGGCGGCATTCCAGCGAGACGGCGGCGAGTCGTTCGGCGACGGCGGCCATCCGTTCCACATAGGCGGCGAGGTAGCCGGGCATGGACGCGGAGGATCCGGACGGGTCGACATAGTGCCGCCAGCCGGTGCGCCGCAGGGTGCCGGTGCGGGTCTGGGCGATACGGACCCAGACCCGGCGGGCCTGCTCGATCTCGTCGTGGGCTGGGGTGTGGCAGGCGGCGAGCTCGGCCCGGGAGTGCGGGGTCAGCGCGCATGCACGGGCGAGGGCGTCCGGCCGGTCGCGCAGCACCCGCCAGAACGTCATCAGGTCGTGGTCGAGGTCGTTGACCGTCTCCATCCGCGACGCCGGTTTGGCGAGCAGGACCGCGAGGCTGCCGGCGAACGGTTCGACGTAGTGGCCGTGCGGGCCGAACAGGGCCACGATCCGTTCGGCCAGCGTTGTCTTCCCGCCGTAGTAGGCGAACGGCGGCTTCACAATGCCACTGCGTGTGCTCACCGGCGGATCCTGTCGGTGAGTGGCAGCACGCCTGCGTCCGCCGGATGGTCGAGCCGGACTGTGTCGTAGCACCGCAGGTCCTCGCCGATGTCCTTGGTCAGGACGTCCACCGCGGCTTCGGACCACGGCGGGGTGTCCTCGTCCACCGGGTTCCGACTGCCGGCGGGCAGCGGCGTGCCGGTGGTGTCGAGGACCGCGGTGACTTCCAGCCGATAGTCGTCGGCGGTCAGCCGCAGCGCCGCCGCCTGCGGCCACCACGTCCGTACCCGTGCGGTGATTCGCCGCAGCAGGAGGTCTGCGAGGTGGCGCCGGGCGTCGTCTACCAGCCGGTCCAGCACCGACGTTCCCCCGTTCACTGGGCACCCCGGTTGGCGAGGTCGTGTAGCCAGCCGGGCCATGCCACGCCGCGGGCGGGTAGGCAGATCACGACGGCGTGGCCGGCGGTGAGCCGTTCGGGCAGGTCGTCCGGCGCCCAGCCGAGCGCGGTTATCCGGGCAGCGTCCAGCCCTCGGGCAGGCCGATCGGCCACTCGACGGCCTCGGGCGTCGGCCGCCACCCGCCCGTCGCCGGTCAGGAGGCGCCTGAGAACGTCCTGGCGCTCGGCGTGGCCGCCGGGAAGTGCGCGTTCATGACCTGGGCAGAACGCGGCCGCCTCGCCCGCGAACCAGTTCCACGAGGCTGCCTGGGTGAACCGAGCGGCATCCTGCGGGTGGCGGTCGGCTTCGGCCCGGAGCCAGGCGATGACGTCCTCGGTGGTCGCGGGGGGTGCTGGGTCTGCGGTGGTCATGGGTCTCCTGTCGGGGCTCTTTCTCGCGGTTCGGGGAACGGTGCGGGCGGACGCCCACCCGTCTGGCGTGGCTCCGGCTGTGGTCATGCCTGGCGGCTCCTGTCGTCGGGGTCAGGCGGCGCGGGCGGTGGGTTCCCACTGGCCGTGGCGGGGCTGCCTGATCAGGCCGTCGGCCGCCAGGGCGTTGAGCACCTCGTGGACGCGGGCTTTCGAGTAGCCGGACTTCTCACGGATGTCGCCTGTGCCGCCGACGCCGTCGCCGATGAGGGCGTAGATCTGCTGGCCGGCGTGGGTGGCCAGCGACGGGTAGCCGCCGGCCTCGGCGGAACCCGTCTGGTGGGTGTCACGGGCGGCGAGCGGGACGACGGTCGTCCAGGGGGCGGCGGTCAGGGTGGTGCCGGTGGGTGTGGTCCGGGTAGCGGGTTCCCGGTTGGTGGGCGGTGGTGTCCCGGGTGGGGTCCATAGTTCGGTTGACGGGATGAAGAGGTCGGTGTCGAGTGCGGATTGGCGGGAGTGCCGGTCGGTGAACGTGGCGCCGAGCGCCTGGATGGCGCCGGGTTCCAGCCGGGACCGCAGCGGGCTCGGGCCGAGTGCGTCGTAGGCGGCGCGTAGGGCGGGCTGGGTTTTCATGTCGGAGCCCAGGTCGAGGGGTTTCCAGGACCGGGCGGGGACGTCTCGGGTGGCGGGGATGCGGAAGCCCTGGCCGGGCAGGGTGAGTTCAGCGGGGTTGCCGCGTAGTCCGGCGAGCAGCTGCGGGCCGATCTTCGACAGGATCATCATCACGAATGCGTTGCCGCGTAGCACATTGCTGCGGATCTTGTCGCTGCCGCCGAAGACGCCGAGTTCGGTCATCTGGCTGGCGAGCAGGACACCGAGGCCGCATTTGCGGTACATCGCTGCCAGCCGTTCGATGATTTTCGTGTGGGGGTGGTTCTTGTCCGGCAGGACCTCGTGGCACTCGTCGATGATCAGGAGCAGCATCGGTGCGTGCGGGGTGATGGGGTGCACGGAGCGCTTGTGGCGGCGGTTCTCGAGCTGCCGGTACCGGCCGAGGGTGTCGACGGCCTGCATCATCAGACTGATCTCGGTGGGGTCGGTGGCCGCCCAGGGGGCGTAGTCGGTCAGGACGGGGAGGGATGTCCCGAACTGCGGGTCGATCATCCAGATCTCGACCAGGCCGCTCTCGATCAGTGTCAGAGCGAGCAGTTCGATCATCCGGGATTTGCCGCTGCCGGTGCCGCCGAGGACCAGGCCGCTGAACGCGCCCCAGTCGTCGCTGAAGACCCGCCAGGGCAGGAGTTCCCCGTCGGCGTAGCGGCCGGTGTAGGCGGTGGCTTCCCCGTGGAGCAGTTCGAAGGCGGCGGCCACGCCGGGGTAGGTCATGTCGGCGGCGGCGTCGGATCGGTCCAGGACGAGGAGCCGGGCGAGGTGTTCCCGGCGGTCGGGGTGGACGTCGACCTGGCATTCGTCGAGGCCGAGTTCCAGCGCGCTGGCGATTTTCGTGGCCTTGGCTTGTAGTTCGGTGCGGGTCATCTCGCCGGGTGGGATGAGCACGGTGTAGGTCTCCATCACCTGGCCGGCCGGGGTCAGGTTCCAGTCGGTGAGCGTCGCGCCGGGGGCGACGCCGCCGGGGCAGCTCACTCGGGCGTCCCATAGGGCGACGGTGCGGGGCCGGCGGTCGACGACGACCGGCGGCGGTGCCGCGTCGGGTTCGGGTTCGGGTGCGCTGTGGGCGGGCGGGTCGGGGATGTGCCGGCGGGCCCAGTGCGGGGCGGTCAGCGTGTAGCCGCCGGCCCACAGCACGACGGCCCGCCAGCCGCCGGCTCCGGTGGCGGCGGCCCACCACAGCCAGCCCGACCCGGCGAGGGCGATGAGGGTCGTGTACCGGCGGCGCTGGCGGCGGCCGGCTGGTTCTCGCCGGCCGTGTGCCCACCAGCAGGCCACCGCTACGGTCAGGGACAGTTCGGCCAGCCCCGGGCCGGAGCCGGGGGTCAGGTGTGCGGCGGCCGCGCCTGCCCACAGCACGCCGATCACGATGATTGGGATGATCTGTCCGTGGATCCGTAGCACCCGGCCCGGGTGGCGGTCGAGTGCCTGGTGGGCGGCGGCGAGCAGCCGGGCGGCGTCCTGGTCGCGGCCGTCGGCGGCCGCCTGTTCGGCTTTCGCCAGCAGTTTTTGGACCAGTGGGTCGGTGCGGGCACGGGCGGTGGCGGCGTCCTCGGCGGCCTGTTCCCGGGCGTGCCGGCGGGTTTCGGTGGCGGCGGCGAGCAGGCCGGTGGCGGTGGCGGTGTCGCTGATGGCGGCGGCCCGGGCCAGCAGGTCGCCGGGGTCGCGGCCGGTGCCGGCGTGGTGCGGCCGGGTGGTGTCGGTGCGGGCCACGGGAAGCCTCCTGTCGTGTCGTGGTGTGGTGGGTGCCGGGTGGTCTGCGTGCGGCCCGCGCACCCGGGAATGGGGTGTGCGGGCCGCACGGGCACGGCCAGGGATCAGTGCTGGTGGGGGATCAGTGCTGGCGGTAGAACTCGGTGTCGTTCGCGGCGTCGACCGCGGCCACGGTCTCGGCGACGGCCGAGTGGCCGCCGTCGAGTGCGGCCAGTGCCGCGTCGGCGCCGTCGCGGGCGCTGGACAGCAGTTCGCGGAGGGTGGCGATCGGGCCGAGGACGGCCGGGTCGGTCAGGCCGGCGTTGGCCAGCCCGGCCAGTACCGTCTCCAGCTCGCCGGTGACGGTCTGGTCGATGTTGCCGCGCAGGCCGGACAGGTAGTCCTTCGTGCCTTGCAGGTCGACGATCTCTGTTGCGGTGGTGTTCATGGTGGTGCTCCTTCTCGTGCGGGTTCGAGTGTGTGCGGTGCGCCCCCCGGGGGGTGCGTCTCCGTTCGTCTCGTCCGGGGGTCGTGGGTGCCGGCTGGGTCCGGCGCCTCCAGGTCGGGTCACGCCCCGCCGTCGGGGCGGTGGGTGCGGACCGACGCCCAGCCGCCAGCCGGGTCCGCCGGTACCAGCGCCAGGCGCGGCGGGGCGCCGGCGGTGGCCGAGTCGGTGGCCGCCGACTGCTCGGGCAGCGCAGCCGAGGGGGGCGAGGAGTTGGTGGGGGTCGTCGGGTTGCCGGCGGCGTCGATACCGAGGTGGTCGTTCACCAGCTCGGCGATCCGGCGGGTGACCCGGTCGATCTCGGCCGGGTCGCCGTGGCGGTTGGCGGCGACCGTCCGGTCCCACAGGTCGCGGTCGGCGGGCGGCATCTGCTCCCACCCGACGCGGTCCACGCGGCCGGTCTGGGTCCGCACGGCGCCCCGGTCATCGACGGCCCAGTCGACGGCGACGACGTTCGCGCCCCTTGTGGTGGTGGTCCAGGCCGCGAACGAGCGCCGGGGGGTGTGACCGGTCGCGGTGCCGTAGCCGTCGACGTGAACGACTGGGTCAAGGTGGATCCACTCGGCGTCGTCGAGGTCGACGGCTACGCCGGTCTTGACGTGGGAGCGGTGGACCCATGCCCCGCCGTCGAGTACCAGCGGGTCGCCGTCTCGCGGGCTGTGGCCGCAGGCCGCGCAGTGGGTGTCGAAATGGACGCCGCAGACCGCCCCGCCGTCGACGTAGCGGACGGATGAGTTCTCGTCCAGCTCGGCGCCGCAGCGGGCGCAGCGCCACACGCCGTCGTCCTCGTCGTCCTCGTCGTCGTCCACCACGTCCTGCGGGTCGATCCCGTTCTCATCCAGATCGTGGGTGTCCGGCGGTGGGATGGTGCGGGTGTCGGGAGTCGGTACGGCGCGCTTCGCGGCGCGCCGGGCACGGAACTCCTCGGCCTGTTCGCGTGCCCAGGGCCGCCCGGAGTGCCAGCCCTCGACGAGGGACTGCCACAGGACGCCGAGGACGGTGCCGAGTGTCCGGCCGGCGCCGGAGTAGGTGCGTGCCCGGTCGCCGCCGCCGACCGTGACGTCGCGGCCGCGTGCCAGGCCGTAGCTGTTGACGGCGGCGGTCAGGCTCGCTTTGTACATCGCGTACGCGAAGTACAAGATGATGATCAGATCCATTTGGTGCCCTCCTAGACAAAGATCCACAACATGGACAGCAGGGTGGCGGCGGCGAGCAGCCGGCCGGGCCGGGCAGCCGTCCAGGCCATGGCGTAGGCGGCGGCGGAGACCGCGACCACAAGACAGCCGGCCAGCCGCCGGTGGGTGGTCGGCGCGTCGGTCACGGCGCCGGCGGTGACGTCGGCCAGCGGCGGGGGGTGCGGCAGCGCCGCCGCCCACCGCTCGACCCGGCCCGCCGCGACGCCCACCTCGCCGGGCAGCCATACCGGCCCCAGCCCGGCCGGGGTCTGCACGAGACGTGCCAGCCCGTACGCCACCGCGGTGACCGGCAGGCCGACCAGGAGAACGTAGGCCACACCGGCGCGGCGCCAGCCGACGGCGTAGTCGGCGCACCAGGCGCCCCGGGTGGCGTAGCGGACCAGGGCGGGCGGGGTCGCGGGTGGCTGCGCGACCGGCGTCCACCCGGCGACCCGATGGCGCAGGGCGACTGTCCACCGGTCTGGGGCGGCCGGACTTTCCAGACCGGTAGCCTCGCGCGCGCGGGCCTGCGCGCGGTGGCCGTCCGCCGTCGGGCCGCCGTCCCCGACGGAGGCGTCGATCAGACTTTCCGGACTTTCACGCATCGTGGTCACAGTCCCTGCTCGGCGGCGAGCCGGGCGGCGACGGCCGCCAGGTGGTCGGCGACCTCGGCGGCGACCCGCAGCCGCCGGGGTTCGGGGGTGTCGCCCAACGCGCCGCGCAGGTAGTCGTAGGCGGCCACGAGCCGGGCGTCCGGCCCCGCCCCTGCCCGGCGCCGGTCGTAGCGGGCCCGGCGCCGCGCCCAGCGGGCCTCAAGCCCCGACCGGGTCTGCGAGGTTGTCCGCGGGGCGCTCATGCCAGCACCGGGCTGTCCGCGGACCGGGCGGCCGGTACACCATGGACGGGTACGGCCGGCGGGATGGGTTCGGCGCGCAGGACGGCGAGCAGGGCACCGGCGCGGCGGGTCGACGCGGGATGCCCGCGCTCCTGCAACCCGGCGAGCAGGTTGTCGCGGGTGAGCCGCTGGCCGGCTGCGGCCAGGGCACGGGCGACCGCACGGCCGGGCACGAGAAGGTCGGTGATGTCAGGCGTCGTGCCCGCCGTGCCCGCCGTGCCCGGCCCCGGCCCCGTGCCCGTCGTGCCCGTACTCGTCATGCCCGGCCCCGTGCTCGTGCCCCGTGCCGGAGAGCGCATCGCGTTCGTGCCCGTCGTGTTCGTGTTCGTCCGGCGGGCACGGGGCTCGGTGGCGTCTCCCGGTGCTGCGCCGAGCGGGCCCGGCGCGGTGCGCTGCCAGTCCGAGACCGGGACGACCACCTCGACGACCGGAGCGGCCGCGGTCTCGGTCTCGGTAGTGCGGCCGGGCAGCCAGCCGACGGCCGCGGTCGCCCCGCGATCCGCGATGGCCGGGTCCGGGGACGCCGGGGCGGTGCCGGTGGCCGCGGGCGGCCGGGCGGGTCCACGAGTGCCGACCAGGGAGAACGCGAGCAGGTAGAGGCCCGGGCCGAGCAGCGCCACCAGCACACCCCAGCCGCCGGGCGTGGCCGTCTCCAGGTTGCAGGCGATCGTCAGCCCGACCCCGACCAGCAGGACACACGCCGGCCACGTCGTCGCCTGTCCCAGCCGGGTACGCCGGCGGCGTTCGAGGAACGACACGATCGCCAGCGCCTCGACCCCGATCGTCAGCGACCACGACGACACGTCGTCGGCGCCGTGCTCGACCAGGACATGGCGGACATGGCGGAACGACACCGCGAACGCGAGGACACCGAGCAGTTCCGGGAGCACGGTGCTCACCCCGTGCTCCACCCGGCCGCCGGCGGCCGGCACGCTCATGCGACACCCCACGCCGCCACGGTCACCGACCGGTCCGCGACGGGCCGGTCGGTGACGGCTGTCATCAGGCGGCCCCGAACGCCAGGGACAGCAGCCACGCGAACGCGCCGCCGACCACGTTGAGGACCGTGAGCACGACCGCCCCGGCCGACCCGGGGATGGTGACAGCCACCGACGGCAGCACCAGACCGACCCCGGCCGCGCCGAGCTTGTCCGGCACCCGCCCCCGGATGCGCGTGTCGTAGCGTCGGGTTGACCCCGACCCGAACGGCACCAGAGCCCGCGGATCGTCCCGCAGCAAAGCCAGCTTGCCGACCGTGTCCGGGCCGGGTCGCAACGCCACCACAAAGTAGATCAGTAGGACGATCGCCAGGGCGCCGTGCACGACCCCGCCGACCGTGTGCCTGCTCACCAGATCGATCAGTTGGATGATCCAGCCGAGCAGGTGGCGGATCGCGGTGTGCAACCAGCCGGCCGACAGCGCGGCGCCGGCCACGAGAGCGAGGCAGGCGGCGGCCCGTGGCAGTCTTCGTAGGCCCATCAGCACCCCCATGACGAACAGGGGCAGCGCGGCGGAAATGGCCTGCGGGGACGGCAACCCCAGATCGGCCGCGGTGACCGGCGCGAAAGCAACACTCATCATGAGGGTTCTCCGATCAGATCAACGAGGGTGACAGCGGCCGGGCGAGCGGACACTGTCGCGGGACGGGTCGCGGTGGCGACCATTGCGGTGATCGACCGGACGTAGGTCGTGGTCTCCGGGAACGCCGGAACGCCACCCGCCGCCCACACGGCACCGAACCCGGCGTTGTAGCCGGCCAAGGCGAGCTGGACAACATCGCCGTGCAACCGGCCGGCCTCCCGGCCGCGGCGTGCCTGCGCCGCCAGAGCACACATGAACCGGCCCTGCGCGGCGATCGCGTCGGCCGGGTTCCACACGTCGGCGATGCCGTCGCCATCGCCGTCCGTCGCCCACGTCTCCCACGTGCCGGGCATGAACTGGGCTATCCCACGGGCACCGACGGAGGACACCGCACGCGGGTCGAATCCGGACTCCTGGCGTAGCTGCGCGGCGAGCAGCGCCGGGGTGATGTCCGTGCACCGCGACCCGGCCCGGGTGATCCACGGCCGGTACACGGCGGGCACCGCCGTGTCCGCCGCCCACCCGCCGCCCGCCGGCCCGTCGTCGCCGTGCCGGGAGGACAGCACGGCGACGACGACCACGGCCGCGACCACCAGCACCACACCGGCCGCCGTCGGCGTCCCCGACCGTCTGCCCGGCCGGGGCCAGCCGGCCGCCCGCCGGACGGTGACCGCCCGACGGCGCACGCGCACCACCCGGGCCGGACGGCGTACCGGTCGACGAACCGCCGGCCGGCGGGGCAGGATCCGGGCGGTCACGACCCGACCCGCTTGCCGTCCCGCAGGACGAGCCGAACCTGATCGTCGACGCCGATCAGGAGCCGGGCCGGTTCGCCGGTCTTGTACCGGGTGCCGAACACCAGCCGGACCGGGATGTCACCAGGAACGTCCGGGTTGTGCTTCGACAGGGCGGCGCCCAGCGTGGACAGGCCGACCCGGTCGACAACCACACGTATGTGCGGGTTGAACAGCGGCGAGACGACGTCACCGGCGCGCAGCCCGCGGGGATCGATGCGCCGGCTCATGCCGCACCCCCACGCGCGACGCCCGGGTCCACGCCGGTGCCCCCGCAGCGGCGGCAGCCGCCGGGGCCGGGCTCCCCGACGCACAGGTAGCACTTCTCCGCGGCGACCAGCGGCCAGCGCCGGGTGGGAACGGGACGTACGCCCGCGGCGGGCCGGGCAAGCAGCGCCCGGCGCTCCTGCTCGCTCAGCCCACCCCAGATCCCGGACGGCTCCCGGGTCGCCAACGCCCAGCCACGGCAGGCGCCGATCACCGGGCAGTGGCCGCAGACCGCTTTCGCCGCCGCGGTCTGCGCCAGCGCCGGCCCGGTCGTCCCGACCGGGAAGAACAGTTCCGGGTCAACACGGGCGCAGGCGGCCCGCTGCCGCCAGTGCACGGCCGGCACGGCGTTCACCGCTTCGCCCCGGCCAGCTCGTCGGGATGGGCGTCGGGGGCGTCCTGGTGACAGCCGGGGTGCTCCGGCCCGTAGCCGTACAGCGGGTGGATCACCGGGTCGTCACAGTCACAGTCGCCGATCGGCGCGCCGCAGTCCGCGCAACGTTCTATGGTCACGACCTGCTCGAACTCGTCGAACTCGTCGGGCTCGTCGCAGTCCTCGCCGGCAGCATCGGACATCTGCTCTGCCAGCCGGGTGAAGTACTCGGTTACTCGGGCAATCAGTTCGTTATCTCCAGGTTGCGGCACGTAGCCGAACCGGCCGGTGTGCGCGCAATGCGCCCGGAAAACCTCAGCATCGGTGGGAATGGCCGACGCGGTCTGCGCCGCGATGGTGTCGAAGCAGGCCCGAGCATCCCGCCACCGGTCGGCGCACTCGCCGTGCAATGGACCCACGCCAAGATCCTCAACAGGGCCGTCAATGCCGCGAGTGCAGTGGACGCAGATCAGGGTGTCGACGGCGGTCATGCGGCCACCTCCCGTGCACGGGGGGGCAGGGCCGCTGCCGCGCCGCCGACCGGCCACCCGGCCGCGGCCCACAGGTCGGCGCGGGCAGCGACCAGCGCGGCCGGGAGGGTGGGGATGCCGGCCCGACGGCCAGCGGCCCGGCGGGCCGCGATCGTCATACGGCGGATCCGCCGGGCCACAGCGATCTCGTGGCCGGGCGCACGGTCGGCGAGCGCGAGCGCCAACGCGACCGTGGCGTCAGCTTCCGCGCTCACCGCATCGGTGTACTCCCGCAACACCGGGTCAGCGGTCACGTCCGCGGCGGTGCGGACCGCGGCCCAATGGTCGGCGGCGGCCGTCAGGAAACCGGCCAGCGCATCCGCGAGCGGTGCGGCGGCGGTCATGCCGCACCGCTCGCGGATGCGCTGGCCGGCAGCAGTTCAATCACCCCTTGCATGATCAGTGACGGGTGGCGGTCCGCGAGTGCGTCCCCGGCCGCCTGCGCCGCCGGCTCCGAGGCGTGCAGCCCGGCGGTATACCGGCCGCCTCCCACTTCAACAACCGGGGCGAACACCGGCGGAAACGGAACATCCGGGTCGGTCGGCAGCACCAGGCCACCCGAGGTGCTCATCGCTTCGCCTCCTCGGCGAGGCGGCGGGCGTGGGCTTCGTCGGCGGCGGTGAACAGGTTCGGGAGGTGGCGGCGCTGCTCGGCCACCCAGGTGAGAAAGGCCGTCTTCGCGTCGGCCGGGCTGCTGGCGGTTGCCTCGCTGATCTGCCGCCAGGTCGCGCCCGCCATCAGGGCCCGCAGAACACTGGTCTGCAGCCCGCGCCGTGTGGCGCGGGCCAACGCGACCTCGGTGGCCAGTAGTTCCAGCACCTCGTCGGCGTCAACCCGCTGACCACGGGCGTAGCGCACGGCGATGTCCAGACCCAGGTCGGAGGCCCGGGTCGCCAGCATCAGCGGTGTCGTCGCCCGGCCCGGCCCCGTGTTGAGGATGTCCTCGGGCCGGCGGTGGCGGCTCACTTCTCACCACCGCGGCGCAGCAGTTCCCGGGCGATCCGCTCAACCTCACGGACCGTGGCATCCGCGAGATCCTCTGCGGCGTCACCACCCGATCCGGGAATGAGGATCGGCAGCGACCGACGGCCAACCATCCGCTGGCGGTTCATACGGCACCCCCCGCAGGCACGGGGGCCAACTCCGCGGCAACGGTCGTCTCGAGGCCCAGCAGCCGCAGGATCGGCGCGACGGGCACAACCCAGCGACCGCCGGCCCGGATCGCAGGCACCGGGAACGCGCCAGCGGCGGCCAGGGCGTAGGCCTTTGTCTCTTTGATGCTCAGGACTGACCCGGCGGTCCGGAGGTCGGTCGTCACGCCGAGGGCACGGACTCGGTCCGGTGTCCAGGCAGGTTCTGGTTGGCGGGTGGACAGGTCGGGCATGCTGGTAGCCACGGCTCGGGCACTCCTTCAGATGGCGGGTTCTGGGTCGAGGCCCCCGGCCGGTGTTGCACCACCGCCGGGGGCCGTGTTCTGTCTCGCGGAGCCACCGAGGATCGCGGCGATCTCCGAACTCCGGTAGCGGCGGTGCCCGTTCGGGAGCGCGATCGAGGCGATCCGGCCGGTCCGCGCCCAACGCGCCAGGCTCACCACGCCGATCCGCAGTGCCTTCGCAACCTCGACCGGGGTCATCAACTCGTCCGTCTCGTCCGCGGGCGAGACGGTGGGCATCTCGGTCATGACGTGGTTGCCTCACCGGCGATGGCCGCCTGCAGCGAGGTCATCGTGCTGTCGACTTCGTCGATGCAGGTGCCGAGGTCGAGGAGCAGGTCCCCGTCGTACTCGGACTCGTCGAGCGCCTTGATGGCCTCCATCAGGGTGCCGATCGCGGCGAGCAGGTTGCCGCGGATCGAGACCCGGTCCAGCTCGGGCACGTGACTCACGGTTGCGATCTCCTTTCCTTGATCGGTATGACGTAGGACGTAGGACGTCCTGTGTGCTGCACGGTGTCACACGGTTTGGGCGTTCGTCAAGAGAGAGGTAGGACGTCCTGCAGGACTAACGTTGGGTCCGCGGGAGCAAGCAGTTGATCCGGAGAGATGAGGTGCAGGTCGGGATGACCGTTGAGGCTCCGAAGTCTCGGTATCGGCAGGTAGCCGATCTGATCAGGCGGGACATCACCCTCGGTGAGTACCCACCTGGCTCTACGCTGCCCAGTGAGCAGGAACTGGCCAGCAAGGTGGGCGTGTCCCGGGTGACGATCAACCGGGCTCTCCAGATCCTCCGGGCAGAGGGCATGGTGCGGGTTCTGCGCGGACGCGGGACGGTAGTGCGGTCCGTCCCACCGATCTCCCGGCATAGCAACCGGCGCTACGCGCGAGCGGTTCGCGAGGAACACGGTGCCCGTGGCGCGTTTGATGCCGAAATTCGGAAACTTGGGTTGATACCTCGGTCCGACATTGTCCAGCTGGAGCCGGTCGACCCGCCCGAAGCGGCGGCGAAGGCACTGGGGCTTGCCCCAGGAGAGCGGGTCCTCGTGCGCAAGCGCCACATGTATGCATCTGATGAACCGGTGCTACTGGCGACGTCCTACATTCCCTGGCCACTCGCAGAAAGCGCCGGCCTGACCAAGGTGGACACCGGTCCGGGCGGAACCTACTCACGGTTGGCGGAACTTGGACAGGGGCCGGTGCGGTTCACTGAGGACATCCGGGCACGCATCCCGACGGACGACGAGGAAGTGTTCTTCGGCCTGGCTGAGAATCAACAGGTTTTTGAGATCATCCACATGTCATGGACGGCCGACCATCGGCCGGTAGAGTACCGCGTCGATGCGCTACCCACGTTCCAATGGGTCCTGCACTTCGAGTGGCCGGCCGAGGTCGTCAACCCGGGCAGCCCGTCGTGACGGTCCGGCAGATGGAAGTTCGTGTTGCCGAACTGCCGGCTCAGGCTAGGCAGGGCCAGGACCGGGTCCTGATCGGTGACAACGTTGTTGTTGTCCTGGACGGGGCGTCCGGATCTGACGGCACAGTCAGCGTGGCCGCCTATGTGGATACGCTCGGCGTTCAACTGCTTGGGGCACTCGAGCGCCGACCGACGGCTCCACTGCGAACCGGGCTGCGCACGGCACTCATGGGTGTCACGCAGGTGCTGAACCTGCAGCCGGGCGATTCACCGTCCTCAACCGTCAGTATCATCCGGTCCGCTCTCGGCCACGTCGACGTGCTCGTACTCGGCGATACCCCCGTGTACCTGGCAACCCGATCCGCCGGCGTTCTACGCATCTTCGATGACCGCCTCGCCCAGCTTCCCGTAACGCACCGGCCGGCGGCCCTCGCCAGGCTACAAGCCGGAGGGGGGTACGACGACGAACATCAGCGCATTCTCCGCAAGATGAGGAACGAGAAGGCGCCCTACCAGAACGCCACCGGCGGCTACTGGATTGCCGCGGCCGACCCTGCGGCCGGCTGCGAGGCCCTTGTGCGATCTTTTCCCGCTGAGGATGTGCTATGGGGCGCCATCCTCACCGACGGCGCCGAAGACCCGATGCGACACCTCGGCATCAGCATCGACCACGTAGCCGAACTCAGCGAGGGGGATCTCGGCACTCTGCTCTCCCAGTTTCACAACTGGGAAGAGCGTGAAGACCCCCAGGGTCAGCTACTGCCACGGTTCAAATGCCACGACGACAAGTCGATCGCCGTGGTGACCTTCCGATGACCGCGACCACCGCCACACCCCCCCGACACTCGGTCAGCGTCGCCGGCGTCGTTGTGAACGAAAACGGCCGCGTTCTCGCCATCCGCCGTCGAGACAATGGCCAATGGCAGGCACCGGGTGGCGTGCTCGAACTACAGGAAACCTTCGAGCAGGGCGTTCGCCGCGAGGTGCTCGAGGAGACCGGCGTCACCGTTGAGGTCGACCGGCTCACGGGCGTCTACAAAAACCTACGGCTCGGCGTCGTGGCCCTGGTTTTCCGCTGCCGACCGATAGCAGGTACGCCGCAGCCGACAGCCGAGAGCAGCGAGGTGCGTTGGCTGACGGAGTCCGACGTACAGCAGAGCATGAGCCCGGCCTTCGCCGTCCGAGTGACCGACGCGCTCGCGGGCGATGCGCCCGTCGCCTTCCGCGCCCACGACGGTGTCAACCTCATCAGCTCGCAGATCCCGACTTGACACCCCGGCCCAGGACTTGCCATCGGCGACAGACCACAGTCTCATCCCGCAGAGATCTCGTTCGCCGGAGTCGCCGACGACGACACGCCAACCACCCTCCACCGCCCCGTTGTGCGTTACTGTACGTAGCCACATGATCTGACGGGACACCAAGCGCATCAAGAGCGCCTACGGACGGTTCTTCGGACTGGCTGCGCCACTCTTGACCCGGACCGGCGACCCGCGCAGAGGAAGCCCTCCGGAGGGTCGGACATGTCGACCCCCGAAATTCAAGATCGCCGTGGGCACGTGGTGGACACGGGACGTCCGTCGACCATCGTTCAGGACTGGTGGTACGGACGACGAGAGTAGGCGGTAGTGACTGGTACGTAAGGACTCCTGGCGCCAGCCGTTTACGGCTGGCGAGCGGTTGGGCGGGTTCAAATCCCGGAGCCTCCGCCCTTGACCTGGGAGTTCACGCAGATGCGCGGGCTCTCAGCGTCACGCCGAAGATCATCTATTCACCTCGGCTGGCACATTGATGGCACCAACGGCCGTGGAACGCTGCCGGCGAGGCACAAACGCTGAGATCGCTGCCGCAGCCTGCTCGGCCAGTTCCTCGGCTACCACGGCGTACACGTCCGAGGTGAACGCCACCGAGGCATGCCCCAGCACATCCGAGACCAGCTTCATCGGCGGACCCGCGGCGATCAACATCGTCGCTACGCCATGTCTCAGATCATGGAAGCGGATCGGCGGGAGCGGCATCGTCAGCGCGATGTGCACCGCATCCACCGGCACCCGGTGCCGACGCGCGATCCGCTCAACCGGCCAAGCCTCCGCATGCCGGCGACGGATCGCCGCGTACCGCTCGATCGGCAAGGCGAAGCGCTGCGAGACGTACGCGGGCCGCAGAGAACGGCCGTCCTCGTAGGTGAAGACCCGGCCGGAGTCGGTGTACGCCTCACCCCAGCCCACGCGCTCCTCAAGCTGCTGTTTGCGGCAGGCCAGCAGGATCTTCGCGGTTTCCTCGTCGAAGACGATCTGCCGGTCGCCGTTCTCAGTCTTCGTGTCGTCCAACTCGTCGTCGGCCTGCGCCTGGCGGACGTGCATACGCCGGGTGTTGACGCTCAGGTCCGCCCGTTCCAGGACCACCAGTTCGCCACGTCTCAGCCCCCAGTAAAGGAAACGGCTCTGGCACAGGCGCTGCGCGCCAAAAGACACCCACTCGCGTCGAGCCGGGTCCGCCCGCTGGCCGACGCCGTGGCCGCCGAATGAGCCAGCGCCGGACCAACCCTCATCCCCGTTCCGGCAAGACCGGCGGAGTTGAACCTTCCGCCTGGAGTTGCTGTGCAATGCGTGCAACGGACGTACTACGTGGGTGACCGTCCGGTGGAAACGGCAGACATCGCGATGGCCGGGCACCGGACAGTGCTCGCGAACCGGTTTACAGTCGTGTAACGCGGCGCCTCTACCGCTCGAAGATGTCGTGGGTACCGATCCGCAACCAGATGATGTGCGGGCCGGGCTTGCCCGGGATCGGATCCCCGTACCGCCACAGTGCCCGGCCGTTGCGCGCCCACGTCATCTCGTACACGCCAGGCTCGGACTTGAAGCCCTTCACGCGGAGTCGGGGATCAAACTGGCCAGTCGCCACGCCCGCGATGAACAGCGGTAGCGCCGCGCGAAAGGCGGCCTTGTCCTTCTGGCTCAACCGGTCGTACTCGGCCCGGAAGCGGCCAAGCGACTGGAATGTGGGCACGACCGGACCGTACCGACCTGCCCGCGGTTATCGCCATAGAAGTGCGGTACTGCGTTGCGCGTGTCGCGCCTAGCTTGCGCGGGGACGCGCCTCCAGCTCGCCAAGGAATGCGTCGAACGAGTCGAAGTCGTCGTGGATGACGAAGTCGCCGGCCGCGATGTCCTCGCGCGCTTCGTCGATCGCCTGCTGGGTGACGGGGTCGGGTTCATCCGCCCACTCGTACGGCTCTGGGTACGGCCAAGCGTCGGGTTGTGTCACGTCCCTCCTCGCCTCCCCTGGGCAGTCGGCTTCCGGATCGTCCCCACGGGCGTGGGGACGGCCCTCCTCGTTGCAATCCCTCGTAGGGGCGATTCGAAGAGCATGCCCACACATGAGGGCACTTACAAGAACCGCGCGGGGTGACTCTCGCGCTGCCGCACAAGGGATCCAAACGAGGGTCATCGGTCGCGCCCTGCGAGCGTCAGACCGGTGACGTACCGGCGACCGATCTCCGACAATGCTGCGTCGAACAGACGGAAACGTTGCGGTGGCTGTCTGCCCGGATCCAGGGAGGCCAACCACTCGTGCGTTCATGGCCGTGGATGCGGACCGCGGGCCGGGCGATGATCCGACCGAGCCTTCCTGCTCCGCGGGGGTCATGGTCGCGCCTCCGCCCGATGGCACACGGATCTATCCGCCACCTGAACGGATCGCGGACGGGGTGCGACGGTTGGCTCAGGTGATCCGCGATGAGCTTGACCTGCGGGAGACGTTCACCCACGCGGTCCGAGCTGACCGCGATGCACAGCTATGGAGGACACGACGATGACCGACCTGGGCCGAGTACTCATCCTCGCCGGCGGCCTGTCACCCGAGCGGGAGGTCTCCCTACAGTCTGGTAGACGCCTGCGGGAAGCGTTGAAACGCATCGGCGTCGACGTCGAACTCAGCGACGTCGACGCCATGACCCTGCCCGCGCTCGCCGGTGACCCGCCAGCGGTCGTGTTCCCTGTCCTCCGCGGGACCTCCGGCGAGGACGGCACCATCCGTGAGGTCCTCGACCTCTACGGCATCCCCTACGTCGGCGCGTCACCGACGGCGTGCCGCACAGCCTTCGACAAAGCGACCGCCAAGGCTGCCTTCACCGTCGCAGGACTGGCGACCCCAATATCGGTAACCTTGCCGCGTGAAGCATTCCATGATCTGGGCGCGACGGTGCTCATCGAACGGATCGTGGACCGACTCGGCCTTCCGGTCGTCGTCAAACCCCGCTCCGGAGGATCCGCGCTCGGCGTCACCTATGTGGCCGAGGCGGACCGGATCGCCGAGGCGCTCATGGCCTGCTTCGGCTACCACGACTGGGCGCTGATCGAGCAGGCGATCAGCGGTGTGGAGATCTCGATCGGTGTCATAGACTGCGACGACAGCCCAATGGCCCTGCCCGCAATCGAGATCGAACCGACGAACGGCGTCTATGACTACGCCGCCCGATACACCGCCGGCGCCACCACCTTCTTCGGCCCCGCCCGGCTCAACGCCGCCACCGCGCGAACCGCCGCCCACGCCGCGCTCACCGCCCACCAGGTACTCGGCCTGCGCGACCTGTCCCGCACCGACCTCATCGTCACCATCGACGCAACAGCGCACATCCTCGAGACGAACGTCGCACCAGGCATGACCTCAACCAGCACCTGGCCGATGGGCCTGGACGTAGCCGGCATGGACTTCTCCGTGGTCTGCCGGGACCTCGCCACCCGCGCCCAGAACCGCCCACCCGCCGCCTAGAGCCGGGGGTCGGCTCGCTTTCCCGGCCCGCAAGGCCTACGGACCCGTATCGAGTTGCTCACCTTAAGTTGCGGGATCTCACCTACGAACAGCCATCACCAACCATCGGCACCTATACGATCACAGTAGAAGAACTACAAACCCTCACGGCTCACATGTGGTCGCCCCCTTCGCAGGACACCATCACGCTCGGGAGCGACGATCGCTGCATCCGGGCGGACCGGACCGTCGGGAAGGGTGGAATCCGGTGGCAACCGATGACCTGGCGTCCGCGGTTCTCGACACCCTGCCGACAGCGGTTGCGGTACTCGACTCCGACGGAACGGTTCTGCGTCTCAACCAGGCATGGCGACACAGCGCTGCCACCGCAATCGCGCTCGCCCCCATCCGGCCGGGCGGAAGCCTGCTTGCCGCGTGCGAGGCCGCGAGCGACCGGCTTCCCCATCTCGACCGGCTCGCGGCCATGACCCGGCAGTTACTCGACAACCGTCGCGATCAGGCCACCATGGAGGTCTCCTACTCCGGACCCCATGGACTCCGGTGGCTAGATGTCCGGCTGCGTCCCCTGGCCGGCGGCCGTGGCCTCGTCATCATGGTCGACGATGTCACCGAACGTCACGAAATTGAGAACAGGTTGCGTCATCATGCGACGCACGACCTGGTGACCGGTCTTGCGAACCGGCTGGCGGTCACGGAACGGCTCGCCGCACTCGCGAACGAGCCCGCCAGCGGGCACGACGACCACCCGGCCGCGTTGTTCTTCCTGGATCTGGATGCCTTCCGAAACATCAACAACACGTTTGGCTACCGCACCGGAGATGCGGTCCTGCGCGCGGTCGCGGACCGGCTGGGGTCCGCACTGCGGCCGACCGACCTGGCAGCCCGGTGGGGCGGAGACGAGTTCGTGGTAGTCGCGAGCCACTTGACCAGCACGGATGCGGCGGCATTGGCCGAACAACTGACCCAGACCCTGACGGAACCGCTGCATGTGGACGGTCACCAGATCAGGATGTCGGCGAGCATCGGCATGGCCCTGTCGGTCGCCAGGCCTGATGTTCCGGACAGAATCGACAGAGTTGACGGACCGCGTCGCTCAGCCCACGGCTTGTTCGAGGCGCCATCGTCAGGAGACGCCGTTGCCCTCGTCCAGTTGGCGAGCGAGGTGCTCGTCCGCAGCCGCGCCCAGGCCCAGCATCGGCGACGGCCGCGACCACGTTCATGACGAGATGAGTGTTCGTTATGAGATGAGCCATTTCGACGAGACGGGATATGCTTTGCCGGTATTGCACCGTATCGTACGTATATGCGCCTGACGCTGACCGTAGCCGATCCGGCTGGTGATGTCAGCGCGACCGTGCTGCTCGACACCGACCCCGACACGCCTGTCTCAAAGATCGCAGACGTGCTGGTGAGGCAGGTCCGTCCCACCGGCGTCGTGCCCGCGGAGCCGGCCGTGGGCCTCCGGGTGACATCGAAGCCCCCGGTGAGGACGAGCTCCCGGCCGGCATCACCGACCGGTCATGGGACCTGGCTGCCCGGTATGGATGACAGCGACACACCCGCTACTACCAACAGCGGCATTAATATTACGCATCGCTTCGACCGTCCGGCCCTCGCCACAGGTCGGCCGGCGCTGTTCATCGACGGCCATCGGGTGATCGAGACGCTTACCCTCGCCGAATCCCCGATCCGCGAAGGCACCCTGATCAGCGTCGGTTCACCGGCAGGATGCCTGCCCCGCGAACCACCGGGCCTGCTCGAGGTCCGGGTGGTCGGCGGACCGGGCGCGGGGGTGGTCCACCGGCTCGGTCCCGGCGAGCACATGGTCGGTGCCGGAGCGATCTGCGCCGTACGGCTCGACGATCCAGATGTCGCCACCGAGGCCTTGACAATCACCGTGATGGTCGACGGCTCGTGGAGCATCACGCCGACGGGCACCCCGAACGACCACACGCCCGGTGGGGTACTGATCAACCGCGAACCTCTACGCACGGCTACCGCGATGCCCACCGATGCTCAGATCACGATCGGGTCCGTCCTGCTGGAGCTGGGCATGCCCAGCCGAGCGGACGCCGCATTGAAACCGTCCGACGACGGGGTGGGGCTCGACTTCAACCGGCCGCCCCGCCTGCTCCCCCCGATCCGGCGGACCCGGTACAAGCTGCCGGGCGAACCGTCCGAGCCGGAACGGCGTCCCATGCCGATCCTCATGGCGACGCTTCCGCTCGCCGGGGGTGTCGCGATGGCCCTTGTCTTCAAGCAGTACTACTTCCTGCTGATGGCCGTGGTCGGCCCGCTGGGGATGATCGGGATGCACATCTCCGGCGCCCGGCACGGCAGACGCAGCTACCGCAAGCAGCTGGCCGACTACCGCAGACGCCGGAAGGAGGTCGAAGCCGACGCGCGGGACGCACTGGTCATCGAACGCGGGGCCCGGCGTGCCGACTTTCCCGACCCCGCGACCGTCCTGCTCACCGCGGTCGGGCCCCGCGGACGCCTGTGGGAACGCCGCCGGGACAACCCCGACTACCTGCACCTGCGACTAGGCACCGCCGATCTGCCCAGCGAGGTCGTCATGGAGGACCCGGCCGCCCAGGAACACAAACGCGAGATCACCTGGACGGCGCCCGACGTCCCGGTGACCATCGCGCTCCCCGAACGGGGAGTGCTCGGCATCGCCGGCCGCGGCGAACTGCCCCGGGTGCTCGCCTGCTGGCTGATCGCGCAGGCCGCGACCCTGCACAGCCCGCGCGACCTCGCGATCTGCATCCTCACGGACAGCTCCGGTGAGCAGGCGTGGAACTGGGTGCGGTGGCTGCCGCACTGTCGGCCGAACGAGGGTCAGGACACCGTCGTGCTGCTCGGGACCGACGACGAGTCGCGGGCACGGCGCGTCGGGGAGCTGCTCGCCGCGCTGGCGACCCGCGCTGACGCGCAGGCGAAGTCGAACGGCACGGGTCTTCTCACCGACAGTCCGGACGTGCTGGTGGTCATGGACGGTGCCCGCAGGCTGCGGTCCATCCCCGGCATGATCTCGATCCTGCGGGACGGGCCGGCACTTGGCATCCGTTCGATCTGCCTGGACCGCGACATCCGGCTGCTGCCCGAGGAATGCCAGGCTGTGGTCGAGGAAACCCCGGCGGGTCTGCGTGTCGTGGAGATGCGCACCGAGATCGTCAACAACGTCCGCCCGGACCTCGTCGCGACAGCGCCACCCGGTGATCCTGGTGAAGCCGTGCCGGTCGGTTCAGTGACGGTCAGTTCAGTGACGGTCAGTGGTGTCGCGGCCTGGTGCGAACGTCTCGCCCGCGCCCTGGCACCGGTGCGGGATGTCGGTGGCGACGACGAAACCGCCATCCCGACCTCCGCCCGGCTGCTCGATGTGATCGGACTGGAACCCCCGACGGCGGCGGCGGTGGCCGCCCGCTGGCAGGTCTCCCCGCGTAGCACCGCCTTCGGCGTCGGAATGTCCCTTGACGGTCCGTTCGCGCTGGACCTGCGGCGGGACGGACCGCATGGGCTGATCGCCGGAACGACCGGCTCCGGCAAGTCCGAGCTGCTGCAGTCGATCGTGGCATCGCTCGCCGTGGTCAACCGACCGGACGCGATGACGTTCGTGCTCGTCGACTACAAGGGCGGCAGCGCCTTCGCCGACTGCGTGAAACTGCCTCACACGGTCGGCATGGTCACCGACCTCGACACCCATCTTGTGGCCCGTGCCCTGGAGTCCCTGTCGGCCGAGCTTCGACGCCGCGAGCACATCCTCGCCGACGCCGGAGCCAAGGACATCGAGGACTACACCCTCCTGGTCACCCTCGGCACCGCGCGGACTCCAGCCGGCCGGCCGCTGACGCCGCTGCCCCGGCTGCTGCTCGTCATCGACGAGTTCGCCTCCCTGGCACGCGAGCTGCCCGACTTCGTCACCGGTCTGGTCAACATCGCCCAGCGAGGCCGTTCGCTCGGCATCCACCTCCTGCTCGCAACGCAGCGCCCCAGCGGGGTGGTGTCCCCGGAGATCCGCGCGAACACGAACCTGCGGATCGCACTGCGCGTCACCGACACGTCGGAGAGCTCGGACGTCGTCAATGCCCCGGACGCCGCCCGCATCTCGCCGTCCACCCCCGGTCGTGCCTTTGTGCGGTTGGGACATGCCTCGCTGGTTCCCTTCCAGTCAGGCAGGGTCGGCGGACGCCGGCCGACCGGCGCGGCCGGGGTGGGGACCGCCACCGACGCCGGGACGGTGACCACCGAGCTCGTCCCGCCGTGGGTCACCGAGCTGAACTGGCCTGCGCTGGGTCAACCCGTGCCAAGGCCCCCGCGGCCGCGGACGTCGGACAATGAGATCACAGACCTCAGGGTGCTGGTCAACGCGATCCGGGAGGCCGCCTCGACCCTGCGGATCGCGCCGCAGCACAGCCCGTGGCTCGCGCCCCTGCCGGAACTGCTCACCGTGCAGGCGCTCCTCGGGTCCGTCTCCCACGACTCGCACAGCGGCGGCCCTCATACCGGCGGCCCTCATACCGGCGGCGGTCCGTATACGCTGCCGCCCGTCCCGATCGGCCTTTCCGACCACTGCGACCGCCAGGCGCAGCATCCCTACACCGTGGACATCGAGCACGGGGGGCATCTGCTGTTCGTCGGGTCGCCGCGGTCAGGACGATCGACGGCCCTGCGTACGCTGGCCGGCGCGATAGCCTCGACCATCTCCTCCAGGGATGTGCATCTGTACGCGCTGGACTGCGGCAACAACGCGCTGGCGCCGCTTGTCTCGTTGCCGCACACCGGCGCCGTGGTCAGCCGGGACACTCCGGAACGCGTCCAGCGGCTGTTCACCCGGATCATCGCCGAGGTCGTCGAACGCCAGGAGACCTTCGCGGCCCGCGGATACTCCGACCTTGCCGAGCAGCGATCCGTCGACCATGACCACCCGCTGCCGTACCTGCTCCTGCTCATCGACCGCTTCGAGGGCTTCCTCGCGTCCTTCGAGGACGTCGACGGCGGAACTCTCGTGGAAATGCTGACCCGGCTGCTGAGGGAGGGGCCGTCCGTCGGCCTGCGAATCATCATGACCGGTGACCGGCGCAGCGCGTCGGGCCGGTTCAGTGGGGCGATCGAGAACCGATTCGTACTGCGGATGGCGGACAGATCCGACTACACCATGGTCGGCCTTGCCTCAGGCACCGTGCCGGACGGCCTGCCGGCAGGCCGCGGATTGCGCGTCGAGGGTTCGGTGGAAACGCAGCTCGCGCTGCTTGCCGAGGATCCCTCCGGCCGGGCGCAGGTGGCGGCCCTGCAGGAGCTGGCCCGAGCCGCGGCCGTGCGTGACGGTGTGCCACCGGGACCGGCCGCCGGAGCCCGAACCGACTACCGGCGGCCGTTTCGGATCGACATGCTGCCCGGACGCATCACCGTTGCCGAAACCGAAGCGCTGCGGCCAGCTCCACGAACACGACGGGTCACGGACGTGACCGGACCGCTTGTGCCACTGATCGCCCTGGTAGGTGCGGGAGGTGACGAACTTGCGCCCATCGACATCGACCTCGCCTCCGACGGGCCGGGTTTCGTCATCGCCGGCCCCTCACGATCCGGCCGGAGTTCGGCACTGCTGACCATGGCGGAGTCTCTGCTGGCAGGTGGTGCACAGCTACTACTGGTAACTCCACGTCGGTCACCGTTGTCCGCTCTCGCGAACCGACCTGGTGTCATCGAAGTGCTCGGGGCGGACGCGAAGGCCGCCAGCATCGATGCGGCCTGCCTGTCGGTCGGACCCGCAGGCGGCCTGGTTGTCATCCTGGACGACGCGGAACTGCTGGCGAACGCATCCGTCGCAGATCGCCTGACCGAGTTCCTGCGGACCGCGCGCGATGCCGGATGCGCGTTCGTGGCGGCCGGCACCACCGAGGACCTGACCAGCCAGTACCGGGGGTTCATGGTGGATGCCCGGCGATCGCGCTGCGGGGTGATCCTCGCTCCGAGCACACCGAACGAGGGGGATCTGTTCGGAATGCGGCTGTCACGTAACACCGGTGGGGCCATGCCGGTCGGCCGCGGGCTGTTCGTGCACCGGGGCAGGACGACACCGGTCCAGATCGCCTTCCCCGTGTCCACAAGGCCTGCTTCTCACCACGGATGACCAGCCCACGGTGGGCGGCCGGGCGCCCCTACGAGGGAATTAGCCGAAATAATCAAAAAAGGGTGTTACGACCATTTTCTGACAGTATGATTACATCGAACAGTCAACACGTTCTGTGTGCATGTTCCCGTCCGGCGACGTCAACCCCGATCCACCGGAAGGAGTGTCGATGCGGACCGTGACCACCTCCGCCGCGCAGGATGCTGCCCGCCAGCTACAGTCCGAGCTTTCCGCTCTGAGGACGACCACCGACAATCTGCTCGACAAGGGGGCCATGCTCAGCAACCCACTGACCTGGGACGGCCCCGGGGCACAACTCTTTCGAAACCAGCTCTGGCCGAATATCGATCAGACGCTGCGCTCACTGGGCCAGGAACTCACCGAACTCGCCGACACGATCTCCATGGTCAACAGGCGTACCGCGGATGCCGGAAGCTGACCGACCTCTGGAAGGAAATGCCCATGCCAACCTCCGCGCCCATGACCGTCGTCAGTTCCCCGGAGGCGCTGGCCACGATCGATGAGATGGCCGGGATCATCAATGGAGCACTGCAGACGCATTTCGACAATCTGAGGCGACATGCGGGTGTCCTGCGGGATCCCGCGAACTGGGACGGCATAACAGCGGTCAACTTCCGCGACACCGTCTGGCCGTCCTACGAAAGAATTTTGAACGACGTCCACGCGCAGCTGGACAAGCTCCGGCTTCGGCTGAACGAGATGCTCAACGAGATCCAGAACGCTGGCTGAGTCCCCGCACGGGCAGCTCTCCCGCCCACCGAGAAACGGCAGGTATGATATCGATGGGTAGGTGAGCGACGACTCTCCACCTCCCACCGCGCGAGGCTGGGAGGTCACGGCATCCGTCGACATTTCCACCCCCGGCCAACCGGCCGATGTCGACCGGGCCGGGCAGACCAGCACACTCAGGCGGCATCTTGGTCTGGGCAACGCGGTGATTCTCGGCCTTGGCTCAATGATCGGCGCGGGTATCTTCGCCGCGTTCGGGCCGGCGGCCCGCGCAGCCGGAACAGGTCTTCTCGTCGGCCTCGCGATCGCTGCCGTAATCGCCTACTGCAACGCCATATCGTCCGCCCAGTTGGCGGCCCGCTACCCCGAGTCCGGCGGCACCTACGTGTACGGACGACACCGCCTCGGCGCCGGCTGGGGATACCTCGCCGGCTGGGGATTTGTAGTCGGCAAAATCGCAAGCTGCGCGGCCATGTCTCTGACCGCCGGCTCATACGCCTGGCCGCAGCATCCGCGTCCGGTCGCGATCGCCGCCGCGGCGCTTCTCACCACAGTCAACTACTTCGGGGTGCGCAAGACCGCGGGGCTAACCCGCATCCTGGTCGCGCTCACCCTGGTCGCTCTTGCCGGAGTGGTCGTCGCGTGCCTGGCCGGTGGAACCGCCGATGTCGGACGGTTGAGCCCGTTGTGGTCGGGCGACGGGCTGGGCGCGGTCCATGGACTTCTCCAGGCCGCGGCGCTGCTGTTCTTCGCATTCGCCGGCTACGCGCGAATCGCCACCATGGGCGAGGAGGTCCGCGACCCGGCTCGGACGATCCCGAAGGCAATCCCGGCCGCGCTCGGAATCACGGTGGTCGTCTACTTCCTCGTCGGGTTGTCCGCACTCCTGGCGGTCGGCCCGAGCCGGCTGGCCGGCGCCGTCGACCCACTGGCTGTCGCGACCGGCGCCGGCAGCCTTGGTGGATTCACTCCCGCCGTCCGCGTGGGCGGAGCACTCGCAAGCCTTGGAGTACTGCTGTCGCTGCTCGCGGGTGTCGGGCGCACCGCCCTCGCCATGGCACGCGAACGGGATCTCCCGAACTGGCTCATCGCGGTGCATCCCCGGTACGGCGTTCCGCACCGTGCCGAGCTGCTACTCGGCGGCATCGTCATCGCCATCGTTGCCGTCGCGGACATCCGGGGTGCGATCGGGTTTTCCAGCTTCGCAATCCTGGTCTACTATGCGATCGCAAACGCCAGTGCCTTCACCCTGGACGGTCCGCAGCGCCGGTGGCTGCGTCCGTTGACGCTTGTAGGTGCCGTCGGCTGTGTCGTCCTCGCATTCACCTTGCCGGCCACCAGCATCCTGACCGGCTTCGGCGTCCTTGCTCTCGGCATCGTCGTCCGCGCCGCACACCGCACGCCACGCGCAGGTCGTAAGGCGTAGATCAGATCTCTTACCTCGGGCCCGGCCGATCACAGGGGCGCGGCGAATCCCCTGCCATCAAGGACGAACCGGAAGGTCGAGGTCACCGCGTCGAACAGGTCGTGCAACGCATCGACAAGCACCAGGTTCGGACTGGAACAGGAGATCAGGGCAACCCGGTCCGACTGCGGGATCGGGATGAAGGTCTGCATCATCGTCGTCCTGATCCAGCCGGCCCGGTCGGGCAGGTTGACATCCTCCACACCATAGGAACGCGCGGCCTGCCCGACATGCGGAAGATCGACGAAAGTCACCGTGGTCCATGTGTCGTCCGGCGATCGGGCAGCCTTCTCCGACAGGGTGGCCATCACCGCGGCCGGGGTCACACCTACCGTCTGGTCACCGTCAGGCGCCGGAAGGACCGAGACGGTCACGCTGGCGGACAGCCCCGCACCCTCCACCGCCTCAGCCATAACGCCACAGAACAGCGCGCCGCCGGCCGCGGCATCACTCGCGGCGGTGCGCAGCATCCGGGAGATCGCCGCACGGTTCGCCGCAAGCTCGGGAACGCCTCGGGTGCGCTCACGGACCAGAGTGTCGATGGAAGCGCGTCGGGTCACCGGGTTCAGGTCGATCTCGAACCAGGTATCGGGAACGGTGATCGAGAATCCGTCGGCGACGGGACGGCTGGAGGCGGCGTACCTGCTCAGGCCCCTCGCCCCCCTTCGTCCGCCGGTTGCGACCCCCGCACCAGTTCGGCGTTCAGGTCGGAGTCAACCTGGCGTAGAGCCTGTGCGGACTCCGACGCCATCGTGGCCAGCTTGTTCGCATTGTTATCGATCTTCTTGCGCCCGTCGCTCCAGCCATGTTCGAAATCGTCGAGGGCGTGCTCGACCTCCGCCGACCCCGTCTGACCGCGGTAACTCTCGAGGGTGGAACGGGTCGCGTTCATTGTCGAACGGATCGAGTTCAAGTTACCGGCAAGCGAGTCCAGCCCCGGAAGATCGACTGATACCCGGTCAGTGGTCATCGAAACTACCTCCTGTCCACGCGAAGAGCCGACGACCGGTTACAGACCATCGGAGCGGGACACGCACCCCAACGGTCAGCACATGATCTCTCTACCTCTGGCCAACTCGGACCATGATCGAGGCCTCCGGCGACGCGAAAAAACCATGATCGCACCGCCTTTGGCCGGCTAGCCCTGACCGCGCAACGAGTTCGCGAGCTGAGTGTCCGCGGTCCGGAATGCATCTGCGGCCTTCTTCAGGTAGTCGGCCATGCCGTCCAAACCGGCAAGCGTGTTGGTGACACCGGTGTTGAACTTCTCGTATGAGTCCTGGAACTGCACACTCGACTGGTCGGTGACGTAGCCGCCGGCGACCAGACCGTCGACCGTCTTCTTCAAAGCGCTCAGCTGCGACTCGATGTCGCTCTTACCGTTACGGAGCCTGGTGCTCGCATCGTCCATCTCCTGATATGTGACGTTGAGGTTGGGCATGTTCCGGGGCCCTCTCCTGTAGGTCGACTTCCTGGTGACGGACCCGGATGGTTTCCGGGACCCGTGGTCGCGGCGCTGGCTCACCTGAAGGCTGTTGATCATCCGAAGAGCGCGGATCACGTGAGCATGGAGGATCACTCGGTCACAGCCATGCCGAGACCCACGCTCACATCGTCCAAGAGTGGTACGTCCAGTACGTTGCGTGCCACAGTAGCGATAAACTTCCCCCATGTCCGGATGACGACATGTCGTGTTACATCCCTACCGTGGTCTCGATCATCCCGGTGGCCGCGTCGACCCCCGGCATCTCGTCCGGATCCGTTCCGTAGCAGCTTTGCCGCGGTAAGCATCTCATACAGGATCGATGTTGGCATAGTTACACACGATTTGTACCGATCCGCCGCTTCGAACCCATCCACCGGGCTGCTCCTGGTGGCCAGGCACGTTATCCACAGGCAGGAAGAAGTCCTGGCCGGTCCGGTCACGGGGAGGAGACGATGAACGCCGTGACGACTCCTCGCCGTGAGCATGCCGGGCCATCCGGCCGCAAGCACGCGCGGCGGCCCGGGCAGCCCCGTCCCCGGGTCGCCCGTAAGCCGGAACGGTTGCACACCCTTGGGGCTTTCGTTCTCCTTCTTCTGATCGTCGTCGGTGTGCCGACCGTGCTGGTGCTGTTGGTCGGTTCACCGGTTCCGACGTCGTGGGTTCCCGCCAACGAGCTGACGATCACGACCGACGCCACCACCGTGATGGCGGCCCTGTCGGTCGTGCTCTGGCTGGCATGGGCACACTTCGTCGTCTGTGTGGTGGTCGAGTGGCGGTCCGGGCGGGGCGGCCCGGGCGTCACACCCCGGATCCCGATCGGAGGCGGTCCGCAGACACTGGCCCGCAGCCTGGTCACCGCGACCGTGTTGTTCTCCGGCACGGCAATCCTTCTCACCCCGGCCGTGGACGGGTCGGGGCACCGTCCCGCCATCGCCACGTCGACAACCGGTCCCGCGGCTGACGACGCGCCTCGACCCGCGACAGTGGGTGCGGACGCATACGACGTGCGCGCGGTTCCGCCGTCGGGCACGGAGACCGTCTCCGGCCAGGTCCACGCTGCCGACATACCGTACCGGGGGCTCACCGGACCAGCCCTGCTGGCGGCAGGGATGGTCGTCGCACTGAGCAGGCGACGGCCACGCTCCAGCGACGGCGATCCGGTCGACGATGTCGAGACCGCACTCCGCCTCGCCGCGGATGTGGAGGCCGCGCGGTTCGTCGACCAGACGCTGCGGGCGCTTTCCGGGGAGCTGACCGCGGCTGGCCGCAGCCTGCCTGCGGTATACGCGGCGACCCTCACCGACTCCGCGTTCCACCTGCATATGGCCCCGGCCGAATCTGAGGGACCGCCCGCGCCATGGCGGGTCGGCGAGATACCGAATCTGTGGTGCGTGGATCGTGTGGCCGGCACGTCGGACGGTCCGCCCGTCGGCATTGGATCGGGAGTTTCAACGAGCACCCCAGCGCCCTATCCCGGCCTGGCCACCATCGGCAGGGATGACGCAGGAGCCACCGTTCTCATCGACGTCGAAGGCGCCCCCGGAATCATCAGCCTTGGTGGAGACCCTGCCATCGCCCGCGAAGTGGCCGTGTCCATCGCGGTAGAACTGGCCACGAACCTCTGGTCGGACGATCTGCGGGTATGCATGATCGGATTTTCCGACGACCTCATCGCGATCGCTCCGGACCGGCTACGAACCAGCGCCAGCCTCACGGAGGTTCTGGACGAGGTGGAGGACCGAGAGCGGCGACGCGGCGATGTGGTCCGGGGTGGCCTGATCGGTGGCGTCGGTGCGGTTCTTCGTGGCCGTCAGGCCACATACAGCCAGGCTTTATGGGCGCCGGACCTGCTGGTTCTGTCCGCACCTCCGACCGATGACGAAGCAGCGCGGCTTGCAGCGTTCGTCGGAGGACGCGACTGCGGGGTCGGTATCATCACCGTCGGCGACACAACTACGGCACGCTGGCGTTTTGTGGTACGCCCTGATCGCAGGCTGTCCCTGGGCGTTCTCGGACTGGACGTCATTGCCCAGACACTGTCGGTGCACGAATACTCCGCCATCGTCAAGCTGTTCCAGCAGGCGGAGGTAACCGAAGTCACCGGACCTCCCAGGGAAAACCGACCGGCCGGCGCGGTGGCCCCAGCACCGACTCCGACTCCGACTCCGACTCCGTGGGTACCCGAGATCCCGCCATGGATGCGGCCACCGGCAGTCAGCACAGCATCAGCATCTGTTCGTCCAGATCATCCGGCGTTACCACCGGTTCCCCGTTTTCCTCCCCCACGGACTCGGCCTCTGTCCCAGCCTGCGCACCCAGCGGCCATCACGCCTGCAACCACCCGACCGCCCAGACCTCCAGCACCCTCCGGAAAAGCGGATTCGACCACCTCTCCGTCCGCGGGTTCTCCGTCCGCGGGTTCTCCGTCCGCGGGTTCCCAGACGATCCCTACAACCGGCGAACCGGCCTTTCCACCGCCACGTTCATTCCCGAACCGGATAGAACCAGCCAGTCCGCCACCGGACACACCGCCACCACCCCCAACCATGGTGACAGCGTCGTCCCTGTCCGTGCCTCCGATGGCTTCACCCCAACCGTTACTGCTGGCAGGCACCGCCTCCGGCAACGACACCCTGCCACGATCGGGTTCGCCCGGTATCCCACCACGTTCGGCTTCGACAACACCAACATCGGTTCTGCCACCACCAGTTGCGGTTCAGACGCTTCCGCACGCACCGATTCCACGTCCGGTGGCGCTACCACCGGTGAGCGTGGACCTGTGCCAACCAGCGAACGCCGAGATCCGCGTGCTGGGAACCATCACCGTCGACGCTCCTGGTCCGCTGGATTCAGGGCGACAGGATCTGTTGACCGAACTGGTCGTCTATCTCGCCCTACATCGCGGCGGGGTACATCCGGATGCCCTCACCACGGCAATCTGGCCAGACGGGGTGTCGGACAAGGTGGTGGCCGCGACTCTCGATCACGCTCGCGACTGGCTCGGACCGGACAGCGTCGGTAACCCACGCCTCACTGCCGACGACAAGGGGTACTGGGAACTCGCGGACGACATCCGGTGCGACTGGGACCTTTTCGTCGGCTACACCCACCGGTCCACCCAACCGAACGCGGACACCGAAGCCGATCTCACCACCGCACTACGGCTAGTCACCGGGCCTGTGTGGACGAACCTGCCCGAAGGGCGCTACCGCTGGCTGGCCTCGAGTCCGATCGAGACAACCACATCAGCCGCGGTCGTGGATATGGCCCACCGACTCGCCATGCTGACGTTGGGCTACGGCGACACCCTGACTGCTGTCGCGGCGTGCCGGACCGGCCTTCGCGCGGTGCCGACGGCCGAGATTCTCTGGCGGGACCTGCTACGCACGGTTGCCGCCCGCGGTGACCGAAAGGCCCTGGATGCCGTGGTCAGCGAGATGTACCGGGTGATCGCGCCGCCACGAACCGGCCGGCAGGCCGAGGCGGAGACGAACCTCCTGGTGAAGAAACTGCTGCCTGGATTCCGTCGTAGGTAGGAACCATAGATAGGAGTCCGACGCGACGACATCCCAGACATGTATTACGTTGCATCGCGTTACATCAGCCATACGGCCCGTTGGCGCGGTACGGCGAGGGCGCAGGCGGTGGCTGCCACGGCGGAGACATGGGCGGCAGTGGTCCGCGGGCACGCGCCGCAAGAAGCGCCAGCACCACGATGATCCCGAACGCGGCGACATGAATACTCGGCAGGTCAGGCCTGGCTCCACTGAAGATCAGCGAACCGGGTGAGGTCGTCTTGAGGCGTAGCAGTGCCACCGCCACCGTCACCCGTGCCGCAAACAGGAAGAACCGGTCGGACCGCCGATCGGCGAAAAGGCCTATCGCTACCAGCCCGATCACCACTGCAAAGCTGTCAACCGAATAGACCCGGAAGTCGGGCTGAAACATCTCGAAGGCGCAGAGACCCGCGGCGACCACCGCGATGAAAAACGGGGAGCCACCGGACGGCGCGAGCAACATGGCGAGCAGCAGCATCCCCCCGACGGCGACCGTCCCGACCAGACTGGGCTGATCCGCAATGGCATAGTTCTTCCAGTGGAGATACGCAGGAGCGAACAGGACGACACCGAGCCCGACCATGAGCAGGGCAAAAGCCGTCCAGCGGCCGGAGCTCCAACCGGCCGTCCAGCCCCGCCAGCCAAGAACGGTGACGAGGGCCGCTGCCGCACCAAGCAGAATCAGCCACCAGCCCGCGCGCAGTGGCCAGTGGGTGGCCTCACCAATCCAGCCGAGTTCCGCCAGCGACGTGACGGACAGACCGACGACGCATCCCGCGGCGAAATCACGGCACGAACCCCAGCGGTTTCCCGCAACAAGACCGACAATCGCCACCGGCAGCGCCAGGAGTGCAATTCCGAATTCGCCGAAAATGTTCCATACATCTCTTCCCGCGATGATTGCGGGTGCACGAAACACCGAAGGGATTGCTGCCAGCATGGCTGCTACGAGCAGGCCGACCAGGATCGGCGTCGGCATCGGGATGGAGCGGCCGAACCAGCCCTGCTGCGGCGGGCCGGGCGGTGCAAGCGCGCTACGGACGTCAACGGCGCCCGGCGGCGGCGGTTGGGGGGTCCGTAGCTCACCCTGGGCAGGCCGTTGCCAGGCTCCCGGATGCGGGAGTGGGGGTCCGGTCCGGGGGTTCGTCCCGGGTGGGGGTGGTGGGGTCTGCCAACCTGGCCACGGGACACCCTGGCGGGTGGGCGGGGGCTGCGGTGGTCCGAAGGGATTGACAGGTGGTGGGGCATCTGCACCACGGACGAGACGCGTAGCAATCTGTTCTGATTCGGTGACACCATGTATCTGTCGACCGGTGAGGCCGGCCACCACATCCGCGGCGGCGAGGCGCTCGGCGGGCGACTTGGCCAGCGCCCGAGCAATCACGGATCCGAAGGGTTCAGGGATACCCTCAAGGTCAGGATAGCCGCCGAGGACCCGGCCCATCGATGCGGTCGGCGTCTCGGCCGCGAACGGGTGCCGACCGGTCGCGGCGTAAGCGACGCAGGTACCCCACGCGAAGATGTCAGCGGCCGGTCCGGCCCGCTCACCGGAAAGTTGTTCAGGTGCCATCCAGGCGACAGTTCCCACGCTGAACCCGGTTTTCGTGTTCACCGTGGCGTCGGAAAGCCGGGCGATACCGAAATCGATGACCTTCGGCCCGTCCCACGCCATGATGATGTTCGCGGGTTTGAGATCGCGATGCACCACCCCGGCCGCGTGGATGACAACCAGGGCGTCCGCAAGTCCGACGGCGAGGCTCATCAACGCGGTGCCGTCCAGACGGCCACGACGACGCACGGCGTCCGCCAGGCTTACCCCGTCCACATAGGCGGTTGCCATCCAGGGACGGGGTGCGTCCACGTCCGCGTCCAGTACTTCGGCAACGAAAGTGCCACGAACCCGCCGGGCGGCAGTGACCTCCTGCCGAAAACGGGCCCGGAACTCCGGATCCGCGGCCACGTTCCGGTGCGGGAACTTGATTGCGACAGGGGTGTCGTCCGGGGCGAAACCCTGATAGACGACCCCCATGCCGCCTTCGCCGAGACGACCGTGCAGCCGGTAGGGCCCGACAGAACGCGGATCGTCATCAGCCAGCGGCGCGAGCACCCGCTCCCCCCTCGCCAACCCGGATCATGTGCGGAGATTACCCGACCACTCCAACCGCCCCGCCATCCCGGTCACGAACCCGTCGGAGTAGGGGTTCGGGAAGGCGGTGGCAGTGACACCGCTTCGGCATCCGTGGTCAGTCTGACAGGACCGGCGCGAGGACCGCGACCGTCGCGGTGAGAACGACGACGACGAGCAGCGCAGTGTGAAGACCGGCCAGTTCCGCAAGTCCCCCGACAAGCGGCGGACCGATCAGCCAGCCCACATAACCGAAACTGATGACCGCGGCGACAGCCGCTCCGGCCGAAGGTCCCGAACCACTGGCACCGACCCGACCCGCCGCGGAGATCGCGGACGGTACGACACAGGCCATTCCGAGGCCGATGGAGGCGAAGCCGATGATCCCACCGAACGTGCCGATGCCGGTATCGCCGACGGCAATCGCCAGAACGAACACCATGCTCGTCGCCCCGGCCGATACGCGGACCGTGCGGGCGGCGCCGACAGCACCGATCACCCGGTCCCCCAGCAGACGCGCGACCAGCATGGTCACGGTGAACATGACGAAACCGATTCCGGCGACGCCGGCAGGGGCGTCCGTCACGTCCCGCAGGTAGAGGGTGCTCCAGTCGGCGGAGATGCCCTCGCACAGAAAGCTCGACAGGCAGATGAGGCAGAGTGTGGCAACCTGACGATTGAACCGGGCACGGCCAGCTGCGTTCCGCGGAACATAGGCGTGCGTCGACGCAGGGATCACCGTCGGTCCGGCCGGGGTGTCGCGGGGCAGCATCGCCCGGGTCGGCGGGATGCCGATGACGAGCCCGAACACCCCGATGCCGACGAGCTGCCAGCCGAGGGGTATCGAAAGGGCGGCTCCGGCTGCTCCCACGCCCGCGCCGGCGAGGGCACCGGCCGTCCACATCGCGTGCAGCCCCGACATGATCGGACGTCCGCAGCGCTGTTCCACGTCCGCGGCCTGGGCGTTGAGCGCCACGTCAACACCGCTACCGGTCGCCCCCCAGAGCGCGAGGACCGCGAACAGGACGGGCGGGGAGCCGGCTGCCGCCACGAGGACGCCGACGAGGCAGTACGCGAGGAGTCCGACGCTGATCACCGGCACGGTACCGACACGGCCGAGGAGAAGGCCGACGGCCCACATTGTCAGCACGGCGCCGGTGGGCGCTCCGAGCAGCGCCAGCCCAAGTTCACCGTCACTGAGCGCGAGCTTCGCCTTCACCTCGGGAATGCGGGGTGCCCAGGAGGCGAACACCAACCCGAGGACGAAGAAACCACTCGACGTCGCCAATCTGGCCGTGCGTAGCGTCGGTTTACCCGGTAGCGGCAACTCCGGCGCCGACTGGCGAGACATCTCACGCAGCGTACCTTTTTGAACTCTATCCGTAAAGGAAATATTGGTGGTCCTGCATGGACCGTCCGCCGCGTTCCGCCCAAGGCCATAGCCGTAGCTCTCGACAGTCCCGGTCCGCAGCGGTCCCGGCTCCCGGCTCCCGGCTCCCGGCTCCCGGCTCCCGGCTCCCGGCGCAGACTCGGTTGTCGTACACGAGACCGGTACGGCGTCCGGGCGCGACCGGCGGGTCGCGGACGCCTACCCCGACGCCGACCTGGTCGTCTTCGGGCACTCACATATTCCCTGGGACAACAGGGTCGACCGGCCGGATGGTGGCGGGCAGATGTGGCTCCTCAACCCGGGCTCGCCGACGGACCGCCGCCAGCCGTCCTGCACCTTCATGACCGCGATGATCGCCAACGGCCGACTCGTGGATGTCGAGCTGCATCGGCTACCGCCACGCCGATACCCGTTCGGAGATCGCGGGCCGGTGTTGTAGTCTTGCCAAGTCGGTTCGCCATGGCGGTCCGACGGGCGCTCGTAGCTCAACGGATAGAGCACTTGACTACGGATCAAGAGGTTGGGGGTTCGAGTCCCTCCGAGCGCGCGCCGGTTGAGGCAGGTCAGAGCCCCGTACGGGATCACCAGTACGGGGCTTCTGATCGTTATGTAGCAACGGGTGTAGCGACCAGGCTTTCAGACATTCGCACAACGGATGCGGTGCAAGGACCTCCTGATCAGTGCAGCCAATGAGCTTCTCGTCGAACATCGGT
The DNA here is from genome assembly GCF_920656135.1 of Frankia sp. Cppng1_Ct_nod. Classification (NCBI taxonomy): domain Bacteria; kingdom Bacillati; phylum Actinomycetota; class Actinomycetes; order Frankiales; family Frankiaceae; genus Frankia; species Frankia sp. Cppng1_Ct_nod. Next base: position 54,244 of record NZ_CAKKTK010000026.1, read on the forward strand.
GTCAGCGTCGACCCCGAGCGCGGCAAGCCGACCGCCAACGAGACTGGGCACGCCACACCGGAGCTGCTCGATGAGCACCGCTACAGAAGCAGCCATGCTATCGTGATCGACAATTCTGATATCAAACTTGTGAGGTGACGTCGGTGGCCGACATCCTCGTGCGTGACGTCCCCGATGTGGTTCTTGCCGAGCTCGACGCTGCCGCCGCCCGAGCCGGGATCTCGCGTGTCGAGTACCTGCGTCGCACGCTGGCCGCTGAAGCCGAGCGGGCATCGCGCGACACCCACCCCCCGCTCGCCCGGGAGGACTGGGCACAGCTCAACGAACTGATCTCGGACCTCGCCGACGAGGATGTGATGCGCGGTGCCTGGTCGTGACCGAAGGCTGGCTTATCGACAAGTCGGCGCTGGTCCGCATACCGACCCATCCCGACGAGCCCCTCTGGTCACGGCGAGTTGATCAAGATCTGGTACACATATGCGCAGTTACGCTGCTCGAAGTAGGCTACTCGGCCCGCAACGGAGTTGAACACACCCGCCTCCTCGGCACCCTACCGCTCGCACGCATGGTCATCCAGTGGGACATGCCGGTCGCCGTGGCCCGACGCGCCTACGAAGTCCAGGGCATGCTGGCCGCGGCCGGCCATCATCGGGCCCCGAGTGTCCCCGATCTGCTGATCGCCGCGACG